>CAYTLG010000001.1:0-49852 GCA_964438725.1 uncultured Ruminococcus sp.
GCTTCTCTACCGTTCGTGACCACAGTGGAAAACGTCAAGTAAATCTTTGGGAAAACGAGATTCACCCGTCCGAACATTTTTCACCGGAAATCAGAGCGGAAATGAAAGCGGGTGAGGAATACATCAAAACGCATATTTCCGCCGTCCACAGAATAAAATCGCACGACGGACTTACCCTGACTGCCCATTCGGTTGAACCTAAATCCCCCACCGCAGTCGTTATTATGTCACACGGCTACCGCTCACACGCAGTAAATGATTTCTCATGTGCGGTCGAGTTCATGAACAAGTGCGGATTTGCATGCTTCCTCATTGACCAGCGTGCTCACGGTTACAGCGAGGGTGAAAAAATCGGATTCGGAGCGTTGGAAAAGCAGGATATCGTCCGCTGGTGTGCGTATGTAAGCGAACACTACGACCTTCCGATAATACTGGACGGTGTTTCTATGGGTTCGTCCATACTCATGATGGGTGGTGAAGTCGGATATCCCGATGCGGTCAAGGCGTTGATATGCGACTGTGGATACTCAAGTCAGGCTGACATATGCAAGCTGACTATGAAAAAATGGTTCTCACTTCCCCCATTTCCGATTTATTACATGGCGAAGCTGTTCATCAGACTGTTCGCAGGCTATGACCTTGGCAAAACCACAACCGAAAAAGGACTTCTTGAGATACGCAGACGTGGTATTCCTACCCTTATCGCACATGGAGACGCAGACGATTTTGTACCGTATGCAATGAGCAAACAAAACTATGCAGTTTTAGAGGGTGCAAAAACGGAAAAAGGCGAGCCTCTTGCAGAATTATTCACGGCGGCAGGTGCTTCTCACGGACTTTCGTTCCTTGTGGATAAAAACGGATATATCGACGCATTATACCGACTTTTCGACAAGGCAGGCATAGAATATCACCGATAATTGCCGATTATACACGTTTTTCGCATGATACACATTTGACTTTTGCAAAATGTTTTGAACAGCCTGTGGAAAACCGTGTTGATAACTACTTTTCAAGCCCGTATTAACCTGTGGAAAACTATCGGCAAAATCAAGCAATTCAGCAATATAAACGACAAAAACCGAGGACGGAGCGTTCTTTTCGATAGCTTCATTCTCGGTTTTTATTCATTCTATACCTGAAATATTCAGTTTTTCACGTGTTTTCCGTAGGATGTTCTGTATAACTCCTCAAGTTGACGTGTCATTGCGGCAGCGGTAAACTTTTTCTCGTACATTTCGTATGCACCGTTTGACAATTTGTCGAGAAGTGACGGAGAGTCTATGATTTCACATATTTTCTCTGCCATTTTCTGTGGGTCACGTTCGGGTACGAGGAAGCCGTTCACGCCATCGGTTATCATATACGGATTTCCGCCATACGTAGTTGCGACCGCCGGAACGGAAAGGCTCATTCCCTCCGAGAGTGCGAGTGACGAAGTTTCCGTACCGATCGAGCAATTGAGATTCAGGTGCATGATGTTATAATACGGTGCAACGTCATTTACAAAGCCTGTAAATATCACCTTATCGGAAATTCCAAGCTCAACTGCCCTTTTGCGAAGGTTTTCTTCCTCAGTTCCGCCGCCGATTATGAGAAATACGGTATCGGGATGCTTTTCCGCAACGATTTTCGCAGATTCAAGCAGGTAGCGATGTCCTTTATATTCCTCAAGTCTTGCTGAAATTCCGCAGACAAAGGTATTTTCACCGATTCCGAGTGATTTTTTCAGCTCTGCGTTTTCGGTTTCGGTAGTTTTTCGCATTTTTTCGACACCGTTTATTATGACGGTTATCTTTTTCGGAGAAACTCCCGTATCGGTCAGGTTTTCAGCTGCGGCTTTTGCAACTGCAACGATATCCGTGGCAAGCGTGTTATTGACAAATCCGTTCAGCTGTTTTCCCGGAAATGTCGTCAGCTTTTTCGACTGCGGAAACGCACAATGTCTGGTATAAAAGCGACACGGTACTCCGCACATGAACGCCGCAAGTTTTCCCGAAAACGAAGAATGTGTATGGACTATATCTGGCTTCCAGTCACGTATAATTTTACAGATATCACCATATGCGACCTTATCGAAGCTCTTGTCCGCACCACCGTTCATTTCCAAAACCTCCCAGCCCTCGTTTTCCACGCACGGTTTAAGCTGAGAATTTTTCGGAAGCACGACCTTTACATCGAACTCATTACGGTCGAAATTGTGGAGATAATTGACAAGCAGACGACCTGCCCCACCGATATTGGTATCAGTCAGGACGTTCAGGACTTTTATCATGGCACACGCTCTCCTTTCACGAGTTTTGATTTTACAAACTTTATTGCAAGGGACATTTCTTCACTGCGGAGTATCAGGGTTACGACAGCATATACCGCCATTCCAAGCACGGTCGGAACTACAAGTGCGGTGAGCTTACCGTTTATTGGTATATATCTTGTGAAAACTACTATTACCGCACCCATTATGAGAGCCGACACGATGGACTTAACAAAATCCACCACGTCTGCTTTCATGGGTGTAACATACTTACGCTTAACTGCGAAAATGAGGTTGAGCGACATATTCACGGCAGAAACAGCGGAGGTTACAAGAGCCACACCGCCCGTTGTTAATCTATCGCCGAGCAGAGTTACCAACACCACATTAACAAGCATTGCAATAATTGCCGAGAACATGGGGATTTTATTATCCTCTGCGGCGAAAAATGACTTTGTGAGAATTTCCGTTATCGCTGCAAACACCATTCCGACGGCATAACAGGTGAGTGCTTCTGCCGTGAGCAAGGTATCGGAGTGAGTGAAGCTGCCGTTTTCGTAGATAAGTGCGATAAACGGCTCTGCCAACACTGCGACCCCGACTGAGATAGGAGCGATTATAAACGTAAGTGTGCGTATGGAAACTCTTGTAAGTCGGTCAGTTTCACTTGCGTTTCCCTCTGCCGTAGATTTGGAAAAATACGGGAACAGCAGGTTTGTTGCAACGAACGAAAACAGACCAACTATGATTATATACAGCTTATTCGCGTAGCCGAGAGCGGTTATTGCACGTCCGTTTTCGATACCAGATGCAATTCTCGTATTGATAAGGCTGCACAGCGGAGTTGTCCAGGTTGCAAGGAGAATCGGAACGATGTTTTTTGCGGCTCGCTTTATGTCGGGAGTGTTTATCTTCGCACGGAAAGAAAACCGCATTCCCTTTTTCAGTGAGGTCGGGAGCTGAACGAGAGCCTGCATTGCCCAGCCGATAAGGAGAGCAACGGAAAGTCCGTACACGCTGTATTTATCCGAAAGGGTCAGAAGATACACACACATTATGACGTTTGAGGTCAGCGATATTACCGCCGGCAGGTCGTATTCACCCTCGGACTGCAAAAATCCGACAAAGGAAAACGCAAGTCCGACAAATATGACCATCGGGAACATGACACGGGTGAGAGTTACCGAAAGTGCGGCGGTCTCTGCGGACAACTCGGGGGCAATAAGTGAGACAAGAAGCGGTGCAAATACCTCTCCAATCACGGTTATAGCCGTAGTTATAATGAGGATGAGGTTTATATATGACGAAAGGAACGACAGAGCCTCCTTTTTGCCCCTTTTTACGGAGATTGAGTTATATATCGGGATGAAAGCCGAGGTAACGACACCACCCAATATAAAATCAAATATGGTAATCGGGAGCTTTGAGGCAGTTTCATATGCTATGGCAAGCTCACTTGTGCCAAACTCACGCGCAATAAGCACATCACGCACAAGACCCATAACCTTGGAAGCGAGGATTATCATCCCCATCAAAAACGCAGAAAACGCAAACGAACGATTTTTCTTCAACATTAACTCCTTATACTATCTGGAAAAGATAGAACTTCAGGTAGTCGGTTTCGGGGACGTTCCAAAGTATCGGATGATCGGGGGACTGGGTACGTGCTTCTATCTGTCTGAGGCTTACTCCTGCATCATGTGATGCATCGGCAAGCATTTTTCTGAAAAGGTCATCACGCATGAAGTGGGAGCAGGAGCAGGTTGCAAGGTATCCACCTCTCGGCAGGCACTTCATGGCACGAAAGTTTATATCCTTATATCCACGGTAGGCATCCTTGACGGTTGCGGAGGATTTTGTGAAAGCGGGCGGGTCGAGTATGATGAAGTCGTACTTTTTTTCTTTTGACTTCGCCATTTCCGTGAGAAGTGCAAACACATCCGTGCAAAGGAAGTCCATGTTATCCTCAAGTGAGTTGAGAGCGGTATTTTTCTTTACCTGTTCGATAGCGAGTGGGGATATATCGACAGCCGTAACGCTTTTTGCCCCTGCATATGCACAGTTGAGGGCGAAAGCTCCCGTATGGGTGAAGCAGTCGAGGACTACTCTGTCCTTTGCAAGTCGGGCTGCCGCCAGTCTGTTGTACTTCTGGTCGAGGAAGAAGCCGGTTTTCTGTCCTTCGATATAGTCAACGTCGTATTTTATGCCATTTTCGGATATCTGAACATGACCGTTTACGTCCTCATCAGCCTTAAAGTAGTAGTCCTTATACTCCTGCATACCCTCTTTTGTCCGGAGGTTCACGTCGTTGCGTTCGTAGATAGCTTTTACGTTTATTCCGTATTCGGGGAGAAGTTCGAGAAGTGCGGAGAAAATAACATCCTTCACACGCTCGATACCGAGAGAAAGCACCTGAGTTACAAGTATGCTCTCGAAAAGATCTACCGTAAGTCCGGGGAACATATCCGCTTCACCGAAAATAAGTCTGCACGAATGGAAGTCGTCACACATTACGGTTTTACGGTAATCGAGGGCATATTTCACACGTCTTTTCCAAAAATCGGAATCGAAGCGGTCGTTGGCGTTGGTGGAGATGAGTCGTACTCTTATCTTGGAGTTTGAGTTGTAAAAGCCCGTACCGATGTAGCACGGCTTATCCTCTGTTCGTGAGAATACGTTGACGAGGGTTCCGTCCTCTATCTCTGTACCGTCCTGAGGGATGACCTTTACGACCTCTCCCTCAAACACCCACGGATGACCGCCCTTTGCGTGAAGCTCACCCTTTTTTGTTATAAATATTTTTGCAAAGTCCTGCATATCAGCCCAGTTTAGCGATAGCTTCCTTAATGGAGTCACGCTTTTCCTTGTATTTTTCGAGCTTTGCCTTTTCAGCTTCAACTACTTCTGCGGGAGCACGGCTTACGAAGCCTGCGTTGGAGAGCTTACCCTCAGCACGCTTGATTTCGCTTTCCATCTGAGCAAGTTCCTTATTAAGTCTTGCCTTTTCAGCCTCAAAGTCAACGAGGTCACCGAGCGGAATGTGGATTGTAGCGGAGTCTGTGATTATCTTTACCGCATTTTCGTCCGCATAGTCGGAAACTATTTCGAGAGATGCGGCAGATGCGAGCTTTTCAAAGAATGCTGCGGAGGAAGCAAAGGTTTCGGGATACTTTGTTTCAACATAGAGCTTTGCCTTACGTGAGGGAACAACGCCCATTTCCGCACGACGAACACGGATAGCCTTGATAGCGTCGATGATGCGGTTCATGTCTTCCTCAGCGGCGGTGAATACGAATGCTTCATCATATTTGGGGAAGTCCTTTGTCATGATGTAGCCTTCTTCGCCGGGGAGTGAGGAGTAAATTTCCTCTGTGATAAAGGGCATGAACGGATGGAGGAGCTTGAGTGTCTCACGGAGAACGTATGCGAGAGTGTTCTGAGCTGTCTCGCCTCTTTCACCGCCTGCGGAAACTGAGGTCTTTGTAAGCTCAATGTACCAGTCGCAGTAGCAGTCCCAAAGGAAGTCGTAAATGGAAGTAAGAGCAACGCCGATTTCGTACTTGTCGAGGTTGGTGTTAACGCTCTTAATGCAATCCTCAAGACGTGTGAGTATCCACTTGTCCTCGATAGCGAGCTTTTCGGGGTCGGGCTTCTTGATTTCGTCTATGGTGAGGTTCATCATAACGAAACGAGCCGCATTCCAGAGCTTGTTTGCGAAGTTACGGGCAGCTTCTATCTTTTCATCGGAGAAACGCATATCGTTACCTGCACTGTTACCGGAGGCAAGAGCGAAACGGAGAGCGTCTGCACCGTATTTGTCAATGATTTCAAGCGGGTCTATACCGTTGCCGAGGGATTTTGACATCTTTCTTCCCTGTGCGTCACGAACAAGACCGTGGATGAGAACTGTATCGAACGGAGTCTCGCCCATGTATTCGAGTGAGGAGAAAATCATTCTCGATACCCAGAACGTGATGATATCATAGCCTGTAACGAGTGTGCTTGTCGGGAAGAAGAAGTCGAGGTCGTCTGTCTTTTCGGGCCAACCGAGAGTAGAGAACGGCCAGAGAGCGGATGAGAACCAGGTATCAAGTGTATCCGCATCCTGAGTCATGTGACCGCCGCACTTCGGGCAAACAGTCATATCCTCACGTGAAACCTCCATGTGTCCGCATTCATCACAATAGAACGCAGGGATTCTGTGACCCCACCAGAGCTGACGGGAGATACACCAGTCCTGAGTATTTTCCATCCAGTGGAAGTAGTTCTTGTCGAATCTTTCGGGAACGAAGCGTGTTTTACCCTCACGAACAGCCTTAACTGCCGGTTCTGCAAGGGGTTCCATACGAACGAACCACTGGAGAGATACCATAGGTTCAATTGTGGTTCCGCAACGGTAGCAGGTACCTACTTCGTGGTTGAGATCCTCAATTTCGCAGAGATAACCGCCAGCTCTGAGGTCTTCAACGATAGCCTTACGAGCTTCGTATCTATCCATACCTGCGTACTTAGGATAGTTTTCTGTAATCTTTGCATCGGGAGTTAAGCAAACCTCCATGGGAAGGTGCTGTCTCTTACCAACCTCAAAGTCGTTCGGGTCGTGTGCGGGAGTGATTTTAACGCAGCCCGTACCCTTGTCGAGCTGTGCGTGTTCGTCCGCTACTATCGGAATACGTCTGCCTACGAGAGGAAGAGTAACGTACTTGCCGATGAGGTGCTTATAACGTTCGTCGTTCGGGTTTACGGCAACGGCTGTATCACCGAGAAGAGTTTCGGGACGTGTGGTAGCGACCTCAACAAATCCGCCGCCACCTACGAGAGGATAACGGATGTGCCAGAAATGGCTTGCCTGTTCGCTGTAATCAACCTCTGCATTGGAGATAGAGGTCTTGCAGTGAGGACACCAGTTGATGATTCTCTCGCCACGGTAGATAAGACCCTTTTCGTAAAGTCTGTTGAATACCTCACGAACCGCCTTGGAGCAACCCTCGTCCATAGTGAAGCGTTCACGAGACCAGTCGCAGGAGGAGCCTATCTTCTTGAGCTGGGAAACGATACGACCGCCGTACTGTTCTTTCCAGTCCCATGCTCTCTCAAGGAACTTTTCACGTCCGAGGTCTTCCTTTGTGAGTCCTTCCTTACGCATAGCCTCAACGATTTTAGCTTCGGTAGCTATGGAAGCGTGGTCTGTACCGGGAACCCAAAGAGTACAGAAGCCGTGCATTCTCTTGTATCTTACAAGGATATCCTGAAGTGTGTTGTCGAGAGCATGACCCATGTGAAGCTGACCTGTGATGTTCGGCGGAGGCATAACGATGGAGTAGCTGGGCTTAGACTTGTCTATTGTGGGAGTAAAGAGCTTGTTGTCGCACCATTCTTTATAGATACGATCCTCAAACTCGGTAGGAGAATAGGTTTTTGGGAGTTCTTTTCTCATGACTGAATCCTTTCAATGATGTTTTATAAAACAAAAAAGCGTCCCTGACCGACAAAACGATCAACAGGACGCAGAAAAAAAGCGCGGTACCACCCGTGGTTCACCGAAATAATCCGATGCACTCTGACCCTTAACGCGGGGGGATAAACGTCATGGACTGACGAAAAACACGTTTCGCCCATGAAGCTCGGAGACTACTTCACCTGAGTCGTACTATGGCGTTTCCAGCATCTGCCACTCTCTGTAAATCGTACTCAGACTACTTCTTCCCGTCGCAGCCTTTAATTATATTTTTTGAGTATGGTTTATTATAGCACATTACACGTCAAATGTCAACAGAAATCTTATTAACAGCCATGTTACCGCTTTGTTACATTAAATTGATGTGCGTTCACTTGCAAAGCGTGCCGATACATGATATAATATAGGATGTAATAAAATAGCATTACTATATCCGAATCAAGGAGTTATCAATGAAAAAACTTATGTTAGGAAACGAAGCTGCCGCACGTGGTATCTACGAAGCAGGTGTACGCTTTGTTTCAAGCTATCCCGGAACACCCAGCACGGAAATTACCGAAAATACTGCTCTCTACACTGATATGTACAGCGAATGGGCACCGAATGAAAAGGTTGCATTTGAAGCTGCACTCGGTGCTTCTATCGGCGGCGGTCGTTCTTTCTGTGCTATGAAGCACGTTGGACTTAATGTGGCAGCTGACCCCATGTTTGTTACCGCATACACAGGCGTTGGAGCCGGATTTGTCATCGGAGTAGCGGACGACCCCGGAATGCACTCCTCACAGAACGAGCAGGACAGCCGTCACTACGCTATTTCCGCAAAGCTGCCTATGGTAGAGCCTGCAAACTCTGCTGAATGCCGTCAGTTCATGATTGAGGCATATGACCTCTCCGAAAAGTTCGACACACCTTTCCTTTTCAGACTTACCACACGTGTCAGCCACTCCCGTAATCCCGTTGAGGAAGGCGAAAGAGTTGAACACGAAGTACTTCCCTACACAAAGGATGCCGCAAAGCACGTTATGATGCCCGGAAACGCAAAGAAGCGTCACATCGTGGTTGAAGAACACCTTGCCGCACTCCGTGAATTTGCCGAAACCACCACCCTTAACAGAGTTGAAAAGAACGGCTCTGCGGTAGGTATCATCACTGCCGGTAACTGCTACAACTACGCAAAGGAAGCATTCGGCAAAAATGCGGACTACCTCAAGCTCGGTCTTATCAATCCTCTTCCGACAAAGCTCATTCTTGATTTTGCTGCGGAGCATGAGACTGTATACGTTATCGAGGAGCTTGACCCCGTTATCGAAAGTCACTGCAAATCCATCGGCGTAAATGTAATCGGCAAGGACGTTCTTCCCCTCTGCGATGAATACAGCGAACAGCTTCTCAAAGAGAGACTTCTCGGTGAAGAACCCGACTATGTTGAGCTTGGCTCTCCCATTCCGCCCCGTCCGCCCGTACTCTGCCCCGGATGTCCTCACAGAGGTGTGTTCTATACTCTCTCCAAGCTCGGACTCAGAGTATCCGGTGACATTGGCTGCTACACTCTCGGAGCAGTTGCTCCTCTTTCCGCTATCGACTCCGTATACTGTATGGGTGCATCCATATCTTCACTCCACGGTACCGCAAAGGTAAGAGGCGAGGAGGACAAGTATGTTTCCGTTATCGGTGACTCCACCTTCATGCACAGCGGTATGACAGGACTTGTAAATGTAGTATACAACGGCGGCAAGACCACAAACATCATCCTTGACAACAGCATTACAGGTATGACAGGTCACCAGGACAACCCCCTCACAGGCAGGACCCTCATGGGAAATGTTGCTCATAACCTCTGCCTTGAAGATATCTGTGCCGCACTCGGAATCGCACGTGAGCATATCCGTGTAGTTGACCCTGCCGACCTCAAGGCTCTTGAAGCCGTAATCAAAGAAGAGGTTGCTGCCGATTGTGCTTCCGTTATCATTGCACGCCGTCCTTGTGCGTTACTCAAGACTGCGGTAAAGAAGCCTGCTCTTGAAGTTGACCACGATAAGTGCGTAGGCTGTAAGTCCTGCATGAAGATAGGCTGCCCCTGCATTTCCATCGTTGACAAAAAGGCTGTCATTGACAAAACAATGTGCGTAGGCTGCGGACTCTGCTCACAGATGTGCAAGCTCGGTGCGTTATAATCATACCGAACGCTCAATAACAAAAACATCATACGGAGACGGGATTGTCTTATTTTGACTGCCCGTTTCGGTTTTCCGATTATTTACTTATTTATACATAACAGGTTGGTATATTATGAACAAGAACATAATGATAGTAGGCGTAGGAGGTCAGGGAACGCTTCTCGCCTCAAAGATACTCGGACGTGCTGCGATGGATTCGGGTCTTGATGTAAAAGTATCCGAGGTTCACGGAATGTCTCAGCGTGGCGGTTCTGTTGTAACATATGTACGTTACGGTGAGGAGGTATACTCCCCCGTTATCTGCAAGGGTGATGCTGACGTTATCCTCAGCTTTGAGCTTCTTGAGGCTGCACGTTGGCTTCCTAATCTCAAAACAGGCGGAGTTATCGTTACCTCCACACAGCAGATCAATCCCATGCCCGTAATCACAGGTGCTGCACAGTATCCCGATGAAATTCTTGCCGACATGAAGATGCTCGGTGTAGATGTACGTGCGTTTGATGCTCAGTCCATAGCTGAAGAAGCCGGAAACGTAAGAGCCTCCAACGTAGCACTTATCGGACTTGCATCATCCGTACTCGGCTTTGACCACGAGATACTCAGAAACGCTGTCGCTGCGTGTGTACCTGCAAAGGCACTTGAGGTAAACATGAAGGCGTTCGACCTTGCGTACGAAACATCGAGAGGCTAAACTGTGGTGGATCTTTTATCGCTTCAGAAGAAGTTCATACTTCCGCACATAGGCGAGGGAGACACGGTAGCCGACTTCACGATGGGCAACGGATACGACACGGTATTTCTCTCAAAGGCTGTCGGAGAAAGCGGACGTGTATATGCCTTTGACATTCAGCCCTCCGCACTTATTTCGACCGAAAAGAACCTCAGAGAAAACGGCTGTCCCGACAACTGGAATTTGATATGTGCCTCCCACGACCGTGCAAACGAGTTTATCAAGGGAAAAATAAAGGCAGGTATGTTCAATCTCGGTTATCTTCCCGGAAGCGGACAAAAGCAGCTGACGACTCGCCGAACCACTACGCTCCCTGCTGTAAAGAGGGCAATGGAAATGCTCGGTGAGGACTCGATACTCTGCGTTGCGGTATACCCCGGTCATCCTGAGGGAGCACTTGAGGGACAGGAGCTGACGGAATATTTTTCGACCATCTCCAGATTCAAGTACAGCATTGCTCAGATACGCATGGTAAACTCTCCCGAAAGTCCATTTTTCACGATAATCGAAACAAAATAACAAATTCACGGGAGGTGATACGGTGAACAACGACCCCAGACGACAAAACGGAAACAGGAGACGGCGGCTTTCACCTGAAGAACAACGTCGGCGTGAATACGAGTTACGCAGGAGACGTGAATACGAGAAAATGCGTGAAAAAAAACGCAGAAAGGCTCGATTCCGTGAAAACATGAGGATTCTTGGCGGACGGCTCATCGTATTTGCGGTAGTACTGCTGATTGTTCTTTTAATATTCGGTCTGATATTCTTCATTTTCTTCCGTTCCGCACCTGATGCACCGTCTGATAGCGGAAAGGTAACCTACTACTACGGCGGAGCAAAAATACGAACGGCAGATGTAAGTGAAGCGGTGGTTAACTCATCGTACTACTTCTGTTTCAACGACCTTGCGGACTATCTTGGATTCTACGAAAGTGGAAATGCAAGCGAGATGAAGTTCATACTGTCGAACTCCGTTGAAGCAAGCAATTCTGCGGCAGGAGACGGAAACGAAGAAATAATAGTCTTTTACACCGACGCATGGCGAGTCACTATAAACGGACAAGACGTAACTCTCGATGCTCCGAACAAGCTGAAAGACGGCGAGGTATGGGTCTCTGTGAAGTTCATAACGGACTACATGGAGAACATCTCGGCGGTAGTTAACACTGACAAGGCTGACGTAACAATAGCCAGAATAAGGGATGAGGAAGCCTCCGACAACAAGACAACGGTATATCTTCCGGTAACATTCAAGCTGAAATGGTCATCGGAGATAGAACCTATTGAGGAAAACCCGCTAATTGGTGACATTGACATAAAGCAGAACTCGGACGGCGAGGAGGGTGAGGTTTCGCTCGACTTTGCGACTGACCTTTCTGCATACGAGAAGTACATGGCACCTACGGGCGACCTACGTGATGCGTTCCTGACCCTTGTAAACACAGAGCATACTCTGACTGCCGACGACATACCGACAGACCTTATGGATGTAAAATTCACAAGCTCGGCAAGAAAGACTCAGCAGCTACGTGAATATGCGGCGAAGGCACTTGAGGCTTTATATCAGGAAATGCACGCTGCGGGCTACTACAACATGGCTGTATACAGTGGGTTCAGAACCTACACGTATCAGCAGACACTTTTTGAAACCTACACAGCAAACGAAATGGCGGCTAACCCGTCTCTGACACTTGAGCAGGCACAGGCAATCGTTCTGACGTACTCGACACGTCCCGGCACAAGTGAGCATCAGACCGGTCTTGCAGTCGATATGGACACTCTCGGCACGTTTACGACTGACTTTGAATACGAGCCTGAGTATACATGGCTTCAGGAAAACGCATGGAAGTTCGGATTCATACTCCGTTTCCCGAAAGACAAGGTTGACATAACTACTATTCAGTTTGAGCCGTGGCACTACCGCTATGTCGGACGTTATCACGCACAGAAGATTCACCAGTCGGGACTCTGTCTGGAGGAATACATAGAACAGCTCAACTGAAAAGCTGATATCGCTTCTTTAAAACAATACAAAACCCCCCTGAGTAATCTCTTTTACGGAGACTATTCAGGGGGATTTTTTATGAAGTTTTTACGCTTCTATTGATTGCTTACAGGCAATTACTGAGCTGTAAGACCGGAGGATTCGATACCCTGAACGATGTACTTCTGACCGAAGAGGTAGAGGACAATCAGGGGAGCGATGATAAGGATACCTGCGGTGTTATTGATAGCGGCAGTATAGAGTGCCTGACCTGCATACTGTGTATCAAGCGACTTAGGAATCTTAATGATATCGGGAAGCAGCTTGTTACCGGCTGTGGTGAAGAACAGATCGGTATAGAAGTTATCGGTCCACTGCCAGCAGAAGGAGAACATGAATACTGTTACCATCATTGTTACGGACAGAGGAAGGATAATGCTGATGAATGTTCTGAATACACCTGAGCCATCGAGGTATGCGGATTCTTCAAGTTCATCGGGGAGGTTGCGGAAGAACTGACGGAGCATGAAGATGAACAGACCGTTCTTATATGCAAGACCTGTGAACGAGAGGATGTAAAGCGGGAAGTTGGTGTTGATCATGTTAATGGATGTTTCGCCGCCTGTAATGTTGATTGCATCAATTACACCACCACCGAGGAACTTCACGATGTTAAGAATATCGAAATATCTGAACTTCATGAAGAGGGAGAGCTGGAGAGTTGAATGCGGAACTACCATCGTGAAGATTACGCAGAGGAAGAGGAGCTTGTTACCCTTAAACTTGAACTTTGCGAAACCGTAAGCGATGAAGCAGCAAACGAAGGTCTGGATAAGACCACAGGAGAGCGAAAGGATGAATGTATTGAGGAGAGCCTCAAAATATCCGTTATCCGTGATGATCGCCTTATAAGTATCCAGTGTCGGATGCTTAGGAATAAGTCTTACCGTAACGTCAACGAAGTCTTCGGGAGCCATGAAGGAGGAAGAAATCTTCGAGAAGAACGGGAAGAGGATTACGTAAGAGATACCGAGGAGGAGAAGGAATCTGAACAGATACCAAACTACCTTCTTCACGGTATAGAGGTTAATGAGCTTTGCCTTAACTCTATCCCAGAACGGTGTACGTTCGAACTCAACTCTGATTTTGTTCTTGGTTTCTTTTGTTACCTTAGGTGCTGTCTGTGCGTTGTTCATAAATCATATCCTCCTTTCTTAGTCTTTTCTCTGATAGAATACGAATGCACTGAGAAGTCCCGATACAGCTGCGATGAAGAGGATAACTATAAGGAAGTACATCCAAGACATTGCAGATGAAAGTACGTTACCGTCTGCCTGTTCGTATACTGAGGAGATATACGCCATAACCCTGTTATCGGATGACGTAAATGCGTCGATAATTGTGTAAATGGTATTTACGAGAATCTGAGGGCTTACCATCGGGAGTGTGATCTTCCAGAAGGTTTCCCAACCGGACGCACCGTCGATAGAGCAGGATTCGTAAATAGCGGGGGAGATTGACTGAAGTGCGGAGAGGAAGATAAGCATCTGTACACCGCAACGGTTTACGATATTGAAGATGTTGTTTACCATCTGAACAACGTATTCAACAACTTCAGTACCGATCATCATGTTATCGAAAAGTCTTTCAACGTCGAGAACTGATACGATTTCAGTCGCAGTCGAGGTCTGGCCTGAACCATCGTCGATACCGCTTGAGGATTCCATGTAAGAGGAAAGTGTGTTGGAGCTATCAATCTGAGCGATAAGACCTGTTGTAAGAATAACGGGGATGAAGAATATCGCACGGAATGCTGCACGACCTGCTATCTTCTGGTTAAGGATGATAGCAACGAAGAGGGAGAACAGAACGATTGACGGAATGTCAAGGACGAGCTGTTTAAGACCGCTTACGAGAGTCGTTACATAGCTTGTATCAACGAACAGTGCATCTGAGTAGTTATCCCAGCCTACGAATGTGAGCTTATAACCACCACCGACGAGAATGTCGATTTCGTTGAAGGAGTATCTTATGGAGTCAAAGATAATGGGAAGGTAGATGAGTACAAAACCGAGGAGGAAGGGGAGAATGAATATCCAGCCCGCTCTAGCTTTCTTAACATCAAGAGACGCACCGCGTTTTCTCTTTTTACCGGGAGCATCGACCTGAATCTTCTGCTTTTTTCCGCCTTTTCCGGCATCAATATTTAAGTTCATTTATGCACTCCCCTTTCTTTAGTCTATTCTTACGAAGCCGAGGCCTGCGATTGTGTAGGTCTGACCATCGTATTCAACTGTGATATCGAATGAGTTGTAGTTGAGGATGAAGTTTACGCCACCTTCGTATTCAACACGAACAACAGAGCCGATCGTTGTCTTATACTTATCGGGAACAACAACTTCTTCTTCTTCTTCAACTTCGATTTCTTCACCGAATTCGTTGACGTTACCTGCGGTTTCGTCTTCGTCTTCGTCTTCAGCATCTGTATCTGTTTCAGTTTCATCTGTTTCAGTTTCATCTGTTTCAGGTTCAGTTGCTTCTGTTGTCTCATCTGTTACAGTATCAGCTGTATCGGCAGGTTCTGTTGTATCGGGAACAGGAGTACCATTGAGACGTGCCTTGAGTCTTGCTGCTCTTTCTGCCTTGAGCTTTGCTTCTGCCTCTGCTTCTGCTTCTGCTTCGAGAGCTTCTTCTTCAGCAAGGCGGTCAGCTTCAACTTCGTCTGCATCGGGAACACGTTCTGCGTCCATGAATTCGTGGTCAACGATGTAAGAGGTCTGGAGATCCTTGATTGCATCATTGAGAACGGTGTAATACTTCGCTACGTCATCCTTCCAGATATCGTAGGATACGGAGTAGTACTTGGAGAGGCTATTGTCTTCCTTGAGTTCGCTTGTGTTCTGGTAGGAGAGGATGAAGTACATTGCCGCACCGTTTTCGATAGCAGAGAGGATGGACTCATTGATGTCACCTTCCATGTTTGTAGCGGAACCTGTGAATACCTTAGAACCGTGGTATACCATACCGAGGAAAGGTATAGACTGTGAAGCCTTGGAGTTACCGGAGGACTTAAGAGATGCCTTGAGGATAACGTCAGCATACTTGATAGCGTAAGCGTTACCGCCTTCGATCATTACGCTGTTGTAATCTTCGTCAATTGCAGCAAGGATATCCATAGTGAATTCCTTGTTGTCTTCTCTGTGGTACGGTTCATCTTCGTCAAAGTCGGAGTTGAGGTCTGTACCGAGAGTTGTTACTGCGATCGCATCGTTACCATATTCGAGATACTTATCTGCGAAATAGGAGTAGAGGGATTCAAAGTAAGAGGGAGAAATTGCGAGGGAGAAGCTTCTGTCGAACGACTGTGTAGCAGCGTCATAAGCACGTCTGGTTGTGTAACGGTCGTCGATAGTGCGGACTGCGTGCTTTCTGAGGGAGATACCGTCATTGAAGCCGCTCATATGCATATAAGCGAAGTCGAAGTCAGGATATACATCAAAATCGTTTTCAGCTGCATAGGATACGAGGTCACTGAAGCCATCGTTGCCGCCGAGAACCTTAGTCCACTTGAGCTGGTGAGGATATTCAGGACGCATACCGCCGTTAGCATAGCCTGTGAGCTTGAAGTTCACGTTGCCTACGCCGAGTTCCTTAAGTTCGGTATACATTGTCTTGATATCTTCAAATGTTGTAAGAGGAGTATCAACGAGTACGGGGAAGGACATTACACGTTCAGTTGTTTCGATAGAACCGAATGTTTCAACGTAGAGCGGGATATCAGCCTTAACGTCTGCGTCTGTGAACTTTGTGATGTCACCCTTAGCTGTGAGGTAGTCACGGTAAGCAGTAGCCATACCTGTCCAGTCAGCTTTGTAGTAATCTTCTACACCATATTCTTCGGCAAGTCTTGTGTCGGAGAGGAATGTGTACTGGATACGGTAGCTTCCTGTGTACTTTCTCTTGGATGTAACAGTCCATGTAGCGTTACCGCTGACAGAGATTGAATCCGCAAGGTTGTATTCGTCGGACGGACGAGGTGTGAACATTGCGTATACTGTGTTATAGGGGTGGAGTGAACCGCCGCATACTGCCATAAGCTTTGCAAGTGAGTCACCCTCTGTGATGATTGCAAGGAAACCGGAGTTTGTTGTAACTGTTGTATCAGGTTCAACAACTATTTCAGGCATTGTTGCACTTGCGGGACCTGTATACCTTTCGCCGTTAGCTTCAGCTTCTGCCTTTGCTGCGTCGATTTCAGCCTGTTCAGCGTCGAACTGTTCCTGAGCAAGAGCTTCTGCTGCGGACTTAGCATCTGCTGCCTTAATGAGAGACATTTCCTTCGCATATTCAGTAACGATACCGAAGTAAGGCATTCTCATAGCTTCAGAGTGCTGACCGTCGATTTCATGGTAAGCGTAGTCAGAACCGTACATTGTGCCGGCAATGTTTACGGACTTACCCTTGAAGTCTTCGTATCTGATGATGGCACCGGAACCATCGGGGATTACTGAGTAACCGTTGTTTTCATTGCTACCTGCACCGAAGTAAGGAAGAATGTTAACGGTCTTGAACTGATATGTGGATTCGTCGAATTCGATACCGTTTGCGGGAAGTCTTACTTCAAGACCGTTCTCGTTAAGGGTATATTCGAGGCTCATACGGAATCTCGGCGGAGCAGCGTCAGCACCGGTATAGTTGGTGATTTCGTGGTCGTAGTCGAGTTCTTCATATGTGTAGCTGGGGCAGAATGTCTTAATGATTGTTTCAAGCTCACGAAGCTCTCTTGCCTTGATGTCAGGGTCACATACGTAAACTGCCATTTCAAGGGTGATCGGGAACTTAGCCTGCATTTCCGCAACGCCTCGTTCTGTAAGAGATTCATCGTCCTTATCCTTCTTGGTGTAGAAGGATACGAGCTTCTGATAGTACCAGTCATCTTCGACCTGGGAAAGGATGAGTTCTTCAAAACGCTCAACCTTAATCATTCTCGGTACAAGACGTGTGGTCTGCTCTTCACCGAGGATGTATTCGCAACGGATACCGCCTTTGATGTTCTTCTTTGTTATCTGACCTCTGAGAGCTGCTTCCTTGTAGCTGTTCATCGACTTCTGTACTTCGTTTTCGAGGTATGTGATGGTGAGCTGGGAAAGGAGCTCCTGCTTTGTTGCATCGGAGATGGTCTGATAGCCGGAGTTGATATCATAGGGGTTTGAGAAGAGAACTTCTCCTGTGCTTGTCTTTACAAGTGCAAATTCACCTGTGAATTCCTCATAGTAGAGCTGGAATCCATATGCTTCCTTGCACAGTATCATGTCGGCGAGCTTTTCTTCGGGTGTTGCATATACTTCCTGGAGGTAGTTTATAATGGGGTCACCATTTTCATTTACCTTATCTGCATATGCGGCATCTACGGAAACCACAAGGGAACCAAGAAGCATAACCAGAGTCAAGAACGCTGATATAATTCTTTTTGTCTTCATATCTTATCTCCTTCTCTCTGTTTACAACCGGTAAGTGATTTCTTCGATAATATTAGTAACGAAGCTTACTATCTTTGCCATAAGGCTGGAGAACAGTATGCCTATGAACATGATGAATGCCATACCTACTACTGTTGCAACGCAAGTGATGATGTTCTTACCTGCGGAGTAGTCGTGTGTTACCATCATTCCAAAGACTACGAGAAGTCCGAGCCAGATATACGCAAATGTTACGAGCATTGTAACTACGCCGCCCTCAGATGCTGTGAGGAAGTTTGTTGCGATAGTTACGGGAATCATGATAAGCGGGAGAGGTGTGAGAGCGTAGCAAGCTGCAATGAAAATGTCGCTCATGCTGCCTTCACCTTCGAACAGAGTCGTGAGACACCAGTTAGCTATTACCCAGAGGAGCAGAGGTGCAAGAACGGCTGAGAACGAAGTCATGATGTTGAATGCTGTGGACGGACGAGGACTGAAGATATAGCCCTGACCGATAGTATTGTAGTAATATGCGAGGATAGTAATTACGAGGATAACAAGGGCACTTCTTACAGAACCACGCTTTTCATGCTTGAGGTCCCAGAAACCGTCAAACGGGTGGAGCATTACATGGAAAGCATAGAGAAGTTCTTCCTTGAGGCTCTTTCTACCGAGCTTGAGTGCGGTTCTCTTATTAACCTTAGCAGCGAAGCCGAAGAACTTAGCAAGAAGGATGCAGATGACAACGATTACGATCGGAATCATCCAGAAGTACTTGTTAGCCCATTCCTTACGGACTTCCTTGTAAGAGAGAGAATAGTTTTCTGTTTCGTACGCGTACTTGAAATATTCCATAGATTCTTCGTACTTACCCTGACGGTAGAGTGCCTTACCTATCTGAATATAAGCCGTGTCGAAATTGTTGTTTCTCTTGAGAATTTCAGTCCAGTCTTCGATTGTCATATCGTAGAGACGGTTGTTGTTATGCTCGATAGCTGCAAGGAGGAGGTCGCCGTACTCTGTTCTTCTGTAAACAACGAAGTTATCGTTTGTCTTATCGAGGAGGAGTATCTTTGAGCCCTGGTAAGCTATTGCTTCAACAGAGTCTACGTTACCGATCTGGTTACCCTTATCACCGAATGTGAAGAGGAGGTCACCGTTTTCGTTATAAGTAAATACCTTAGAACGCTTTTCGTCGATGATGGACCATGTTCCTTCGGGACCTACAGCTGCGTCGATAATCTTGGATGCACCTGTAATGTTCGCAGTGGACATATTTGTAACTCTTACTTCACCTGACGGAGGATAGAAGCCGTTACGCTTCATAACGTCGGAACCGGAGGCATTGAGCTTCTTAACAGGAGCGTAGTCAGAAGACTTGGACTTTCCGTTAATAGCACCCTGCTGGTCGGATTCGGAGATGGAGGAAGTTGTTACATAGATGAAGTTATCAGAGTCAATTGTGATGTTATTGAACTCTGTGGAGATATATTCTTCTGAATATTCTCTCTGTTCCTGTGTCTGGATGTTTCTCCAGAGGATTTCGAGGGCACTGATTGTAACCTTCTGAGCACCGATGAATCCGAAGAAGTCACCGTTGTCATTAAGAACGATAATACCCTGGTATGTAGTGGATGATACTACGAAGATTCGACCGTACTGGTCAACTGCACAAGCTACGGGCTTGTAGATGGAGCCTTCTTCAAAAAGGTTAGATTCGGGCTTGCCGATAATTTTAATGTAATTACCTTCTGTGTCGAACTTTACGATACGGTTGTTGTCGGTATCGCAGACATAGATGAAATCTTTATTTACGAAAACGCCCGAAGGATTTGAAAATGTATCGGGAACACCGTGTTCGTTTGTAAAGGACTTGATTTCAAAGAGGAACTTATAATATCTGTCAAGTACGATAACGCTTGAGGAAGCCGCACTTACGATATAAACTCTTTCATCAGGACCAACGAACAGGTCTCTGGGGTCGTCAAGAGCTGTTGTGAGACCCATATAAGTTGAGTCAACAACACGGTCCGGCACATATGCTGCGGGAGAGGTAAGAACCTGACCACCTGCGGAATATGTGTAAGTTGCGTAAGGGGTAGCCGCTGACACAACAGAGGGAAGGAGCATCATGACGCACAGAGCGATAAGGAGTACGCGTATAAATTTCTTCATTGTTTTCCTCCTTAGTCTTTCATACCGCTCGAACCCATTGTTTCAATGATGTTAGACTGAGATACAACGAATACGAGGATCGGTACTATCATCATTACAACGGTCGATGCAGCTGTCGCACCTGCACGGGCAACGCCGCCGGCTGTGATCTGGCTGATTGCATAGTTAAGAGTCTTGAGCTGTTCGGAATAAATGAACGAGGACTGACCGGAGTTCCACAGACCCTGGAAGGAGTACACGATAAGTGTGAGCCAACCGGGCTTAACCATAGGCATTGCGATCGACCAGAATGTTCTGAGTTCGGACGCACCGTCAAGTCTTGCGGATTCAAGTACTTCAGTAGATACGTTTGATTCCATGAACTGCTTCATGAGGTAAAGACCGAGAGTGGAACACCACGCAGGTACGATTACGGCGAGATATGTATCGATCCAGCCGATCATAGAGAGTGTGATGAAGTTTACGATACCGGTTACGGTTGCTGTAAACATAAGGGACTTCTGAATAATCCAGAAGAAGCCTTTTGCTCCGGGGAAGTCGATCTTTGCGAGTGCGTACGCACAAATGGATGCGAGAACGAGGTTACCGAATGTACCGCCAACGGAAATGAGGACGGTATTGAAGATATATCTTGAGAACGGTACCCATGAGTCAGACATCAAGTTGAAGAGGTCTGAGAAGTTTGTAAGGGTCGGGTTTACAACATAGAAACGGGGCGGGAAGTAGAACAGCTCGTTCAGGGGTTTAAGTGCCTGAATGATGGTGTAATACATCGGCAGGAACATGAATATACCGAATATGGTGAGGATTACTGTGATACCGACGTCACCGCCGACCGATCTGTTAAGAACGACCTGATGTTTTCTTGTTCTTAATTTTTTCATTACTGACCCACCTTTGATATAAGTTTCGTTACGAGGACGTTAGATCCAATCATCATAAGGAAGAGGATGAAGGAAATCGCAGATGCGTAACCGACTTCCCAACGGTTATTCTGATACTCTTCAAGATGGTGAGTAAGTGTATAACCAACGTAGTCTGTCGGGGGGTTACCTGCAAGGGCTGTAACGATACCGCCGAATCCGAATGAACCTGTGATTGCGAGAATAGCACCGAACATCAACTGCGGCTTCATGGAAGGCAGTGTGATGTACCAGAGCTCCTGCCATCTGTTCTTGATACCATCGATAGAACCTGCTTCGAAGAGGCTTCGGTTGATACCCTGAAGACCTGCGATGAAGGAAAGGAAGGATGTACCAAGTGATGTCCAAAGAGCAACTACGATACAGAGCGGCATGATGTAAGAGGCATTCTGGAAGAACTTGATAGGTGAGTCGATGACACCCATATCAATGAGAAGACCGTTTACGATACCGTACTGGTCGGATGAGAAGAGGTATGTCCAGATGAGGTATACGTTACCTGCAATGGACGGTGCGTAGAAGATAAGTGTTACGAATGCACGGATCTTCGGGCTAAGCTCGTTAATGAACCATGCAACGATGAACGAGATAATGTAGGATGCGGGACCTGTTACCGCTGCGAAGATAAGAGTGTTCTTGAGAGCGGTAATGAAGAGGTCGTCGTCGAGGAACAGCGTGATGTAGTTATCCATGAAGACGAACTTCGGGAATTCAAGCATGTTGAACGACGTTAAGCTGAGAACCAGCGAAAGTGCGACCGGAATGATCGTGAAGATGAAGAAGAGGATCATAAACGGAGCTATCATGAAATACGCCGTTTTATTTCTCTTCACGAGGAACCATGTCCACTCTGCTTTAGTCATTTCTCTACGTGTCTTGACTTGTTTTTCAGTGTTGTTTGACATGAACTCTCTCCTTTGTCAGAATTTTTTGTTTCAGTCAGTTTTTTCTACCTTAATATATACTGAAATTAATCAAGGTAGGATTCAAGAGCGTTTGCTGCGTCGGTGAGGTAGGACGAAAGCTGTGCCATAGTTGTATCGGATGTGTTAAGTCCGGACGCTGCACTTCTCAGCTCTTCGATGTTTTCGTTTTCGATAGCTGTGATAACATTCGCAAGGGATGTCTTCTGTGCGTCGTCAAGCTCGTCTATAAGCTCTGTTGCCTGACCGAGACGTTTAGATGCGAGAGTCTGACCGATTTCAAGAGTTTCAAGGTCGAACTCAGTTCTCTTTCTGATGATTTCCTTATTAATAGTGTTGATATATCCGAGGAGTGAATCAACGGGGTCTGCCTTATTGTTATATGCGTTGAGGAATGCGAAGCTTGTGTAACGACCGAGGATGTAAGAGCCGGGGTAGTTTGTGATAGCGGAGGTGTTATCCATCTGCTTCATAAGCTGGCTGTATTCTCTGGAGGTCCAGGGAAGTTCTTCGAGGGCTTCCATGTTAGCTGTTGCATTCTTAGCTGCGGGACCGAGGATAGCAACAAGTTCGTTGGAGTAGTCTACCTGGAACTTGGAGTCTGTGTACCACTTGAGGAATTCCCAAGAGGATGCGATATCCTTAGCACCTGCCATGATAACGAGAGCGGATGTACCGGACATTGTTGTGTTGTTTACGGTACCGTCGGCCTGAATTGTTCCGGGAACAGGACCGAATTCCCAAAGACCTGCGATTTCTGTTGCGAAGATTACGATGTTGTTATATGCTGTATAGTTCTGGATTGCTATCGGCATTTCACCTGTTCTGAAACGGTTGGCGAAGTCGTAGTCAACGGAGAGAGAATACTGAGTAAACATATTACACATCTTCTCGAACGCTTCAAGAGACTTGTTGGAGTCGAGGTTGATTCTCATACCATCGTCAGCCCAAAGTTCTTCACCCATCTGGTACATGAATGTCTGGTAGTTCTGAGTCATACCGATTTCCATGTTATTGAACTGAAGGATAGGAATGAGGGCGAGGAGGTCATCCCATGTTTCGGGAACGTCAACTCCAAGCTCGGAGAGGATATCTGTACGGTAGAACATCATATCCCATGACTGTGTGTCGGGGAGAGCGTATGTCTTGCCGTAGAGTTCAAGGGGAATCATTGCAGCATCTGTGAATCTTGAGGTTACTTCGTGGTAGTCGGAGAATATCTCACGCATCTTTGCGTTGTACTCAAGAGCTTCAGCGTCGTCATCAGCGGAGTCTTCATATGCTTCGGGGTTGATGGCGATAACTGCGGAACGGATAGCGTACTGAATCGGGTCAACGCCTGTACCGGGAAGAGCTACTTCAGGACCAACACCTGCAAGAACGGAGGGGAGGAGTGTACCGCCCGCAACGAGCTTAAGTGTAGCATTGATGCCGGACTTAGGAGCGAAGTCGTTATCCATGAGGTTACGGATGATCTGAGCCTGGTCACGACCGGTTGTTACCCATACTTCAATGGATCTATCGGATTCGTTTTCGCTTGAAGAACCACCGAGTGAGTTATAGTCGGTGTAGAAGGAAGCTACGAACTGTCTCAGCTCATACCAGAGAGACTGGAAGAAGTTTCCGTCTGCCTTGGGCTTAGATGCGGATGCGGGCTGAACATTGATGTAGTCTATCTCAAGGGGCTGGTTCTTTGTACTTGCAACCCAGTCACCGAGTGTACTTACCTGGTTTTTAAGGTTTGAGAGGTTCTTTGCGATTTCGTCCTCGTCTGTACCCATGAGACGGCAGTAGCGAGCTGCTGTTTCAAGTGTAGCGGAGTTCTGGGACTTTACGTTAGCCATGCCTTCGATATAGTCAACGATGTCCATGAGCTTATTAGCCTGAACAACGAGGTCTTCTACAACGTCGGGAAGAACTCGACCGAAACCGTAGTCACGGTATTTGTCGGGGGAAGGACCTGTGAGCTTGAGGATTTCGAGGTAGTCGTTGTTGATTGAATCGACTATTTCGGAAACCTGACGTACTACGGTACCCATTTCACCGAGAGTTACTTCAAATTTAATTGTATAATGGCCGGGTTCAAAGTAGAACTGGAATGTATCGGCGCCGTTTCCGATAGCTTCTACCTGCCAGCTTGTATCGTAATTGAATTTAGCGTAGTTCGCTTCTTCAAACGGAACTTCGTCGTTGATGTATATTCTACGGGAGGTATACATACCGGCCTGTTCGTTCTGTCTGTAACGCATTACGATCTCGTAAAGACCTGCGGTTTCAACGTCAAATTCATATTCGATCCACTGACCAACAGTCTGCCATTTTTCGCTACCTATTGTATTCAGTCTGATCTTAGCGGGGTCCTGCGGCTCTGTAATCGCTGACTTACGGTCATAAATCGGATATACAGTATAGTCGGAGGTTGCGGAAGGTGTTTCACCGTCGATATGTATTACGGAAGTCGTACTAGCTTCGGACTTACCTGCAATATATTCTTCGTAGGAGATTTTGTCTTCGTAGGGGAAAACTGAAATCTCATTTATTACCATAGATTCACGGACACCTTCGAGTGTAATTACGTTTTCGCCTGCTTCGAGATAGAACTCAAAGGGGTTAGCGTAATAACCGTTGGAGTCGATGAAAGTATATTCCTTCCATTCTTTCTGAACGTAAGATGTGGGACGGAGTTCATTTCCGTTAGCATCCATCTCAAATCTGCCGTCGATGTAATTATTCTTCCACGTTTTCTTCATAAGAAGGTAACGTGCTTCGCTGAACGGAACCTCACCGTTGATGTAAAGCACACGTTCAATAGAGTTTGTCTTGTCTGTAACAGAGCAATACGTGATCTTTATTGCATAAAGACCTGCTTTAGGTACATTTACGGTCCATGACACCTTACCTGCGTCGCTAACGAGGAGTGACTGACCGCTCTTACCTTCATAATCGTTCTCTACGGATACTTCAGCTGTGGTTTCATCTGCGAGATAATCTACAGCCTTAACAGTAACGGCACCAGTTCCGCGAACGGCACCCTCATGTTTTGTGACGTATTCTTCGTATGAGATAGATTTAAAGGTTTCGCTGATTTCCTGGAGAGTCGTTTTCACATCGATTTTCTCGGCCGCTTCATCCGCAAAAATGGGAGACACGAGAGCTGATGTTGTCATAAGAACCGACAGAGCCAGGCTAAGCAGCTTTTTGCTTGTGGTTTTTCTCATAGAACCTTCCTCCTGCAAATTTTTGAGTGACCCCGATGACCGCCGGAACCACTCCTACGCCGCCCTATCCACAGTCGATAAAGCGGTTAATTATAATGAAGGTTTTTTTATCGCAAACGGCATCTGAGACAAAAAAAGACCTTCCGGGAGTACACAAACGCACTTATCCCGATAATTATATGACATTATAATAGCATAATGCCACAAAAATGTCAAGCGTTCATCGTCGGTGGTAATGCACCTTTTACGACCATTTGATTGGAAAAAGAGCTGATTTTTCTTTTTCTGTTGAAGTTTATTTCATTCCGATTTATGTGGCTTTGATGTGACAGCGAGGAAAAGCGTAAACTCATGTAAGTAATTTTTACTGTTTATGTTTATTTTTTATTGTTTTGTGCGGTTTTAAGGTTGATTTTTTATTATTGAAATGGCGTGATTATTAACAAAAGGTGATGTTGTAAATTTTATTTACCGTTACAAACGTCATTGATAAAAGTTGGGAGTGACGGCAAAGTGACGGTGCGGGGGATTGATATGTGAAACTTGCACAAAAATTGAGGTCATTTTTCTACGCTTATACACAATGCACAAATTTTCAAGAAAACTGGAATTTCGTGAACAAAAGTGGTAAAATACTGGGAAATTTGCGGTTACCTCTATTGGGTCACCCTGACTTTGGGATTGGCTAAAGAGGTTTAGGGATTCGTTTAGCAAAACTCCATTGCTATAAAAGAACGAACAAATTGAAAGAATAATAAAAAAGCAGAAGCTCTCCAAGAACCTCTGCTTTTTTGATATTTTCACGAAAACAGCTTCTCCCTCGCCGACGCAAGCATCAACTTCAACCTGTTCTCCTGGTTTACCGCAGATGCACCCGGGTCGTAGTCTATTGCTACTATGTTCGCATCGGGATTTGCTTCCTTTATCGGCTTCATCATGCCCTTTCCACATATATGGTTCGGCAAACATCCAAACGGCTGAGTACATACAATGTTCGGTACTCCGGAATCTGCAAGCTCAAGCATCTCCGCAACAAGAAGCCATCCCTCTCCCATCTTCGTTCCGTAGCCTATGTAGTCCTTCGCAAGCTCAATGGTATGCTTGAACGGTGTAGCAGGTCTGAATGTTCCCTCTTTTTCAACCGCCTTTATCTGCTCTGCCTGTCTTGCACAGATGAAGTCAAGTCCTATCTTGTTTATCACGTGGGCAGCCTTGCCGTGACCGTAGAGCTTGTAGTCCATTACTCCGTTGTAGAAGCAGTAGTTGAAGAAGTCCGCAAGTCCGGGCATTACTACTTCCGCTCCCTCACGTACAAGGAACGACTCAAGCTGGTTGTTCCCGAGTGGTGAGAACTTGACGTAAATCTCGCCGACGATACCGACCTTGACCGCCTTACGCTTTTCAACGGGGATAGCGGCAAAATCCTTGATTATGGCATCGTAGTTTTTTCTTACCTTTGAGTTTGAGATATGCTTATGTGTCAGCTCATCTACAAGGCGATCCGTCCACTTTTGACAGAGTGCATCTGCGTCGCCCTTGGTTTTCTCGTACGGGCGAACCTGATTTGCAAGAGACATCATGAGGTCACCGTAGAGAACGCCGTACACCATTTTGTAGTAAAGTCCGAGTGAGTTTTTGAAGCCGGGATGGCTTTCGATTCCCGCAAGGCTGAGAGGCACTACGGGTACATACTCCATACCGGCAGCTTTAAGTGCTTTTCTCATAAGTGAGACATAGTTTGAGGCACGGCAGCCACCGCCTGTTTGGAAGAGCATTACTGCTGTTTTATGTGGGTCATACTTACCCGACATAAGTGCATCGAGGAGCTGACCTATAACCAGCACTGCGGGGTAACAGGTATCATTATGGACATATTTCAGTCCTGTTTCTGCAATCTGAGGTCCTGTTGTACGAAGAAGCTCCATTTTATATCCGTTAGTCTCGAATATTTGCTTCACAAGTGTAAAGTGGATAGGAAGCATATTCGGAATGAGGATAGTATGGGTCTTTTTCATTTCCTCAGTGAATTTGACATAGTTTGTATTCATTTTGATTTTCTAAAATTATTTCTTTAATATACTTTATTTTTATAGTGATTTGGGATTCCTAACACATTTTGGAAAACTAAAGTCCCCCTCAGCTTCAGGTGATTATATAACAGCTTTAAGACTGCGAAGTCTTATCTTCACCGCTCCAAGGTTCGCTATCTCGTCTATCTTTATCTGAGTATAGTATTTTCCACCGACTTCAAGTATTCGTCTTACTTCATCCGTCGTTATCGCATCTACTCCACAGCCGAATGATACAAGCTGTACTAATTGTACGTCGGGATTCTCTGTTGCAAACGCCGCCGCTCTGTATAATCTCGAATGATATGTCCACTGGTTCAGTACCTGTACCTCAGGTGTCCTTGCAAGATGTGCCACACTGTCCTCGGAAACTACAACAAAGCCAAGTGATAACGCCAGCTTGTCTATGCCGTGGCTTATCTCAGCATCACAGTGATACGGTCTGCCCGCAAGTATCATGATAGGCTTCTCATGCTCCCTTGCGTACTTTATTGCCCTCTCACCCTCGGCTCTTACATCGCTTATGTACTTCTCTATCGCCGCAAAACCTGCCGCAGCTGCCGCCTTTACTTCCGATTTCTTCATGTCGGGGTACATCGGCTTCAGCTCTTTCCAAAGTCCGTCGGCAAGCTCCTTTTCGTTGTTCAGCGACAGATACGGATAAAGGAACTTTCTGTTTTTGAGAATGTCCATGTTTCCGCGGAGAAGCTCGCTGTAATATGCCACTACGGGGCAGTTGTAGTGGTTATCTCCGCTCGGCTGTCCGTCAAATTTCTCGTCAAGGTTCCATGTAAGTCTCGGATAGAATATCGTGTCACAACCCATGTCGCACAGTACCTCTATGTGACCGTGCATTATCTTCGCAGGATAGCAGGCTGTGTCGGACGGGATTGTGAACTGTCCTCTCTCGTATATAGCCTTTGTGGACATTCCCGATGATACTACCTCAAAGCCAAGGCTCGTGAATACTGCGTTCCACAGAGGAAGAAGCTCGTACATTCCAAGCGTCAGAGGAAGTCCGATAACTCCTCGTCTGCTCTTCCCTTTTATCTCCTCATGCTCGCAGGTCGAAAGCATATATTCTCTCTTGTATTCGTAAAGGTTCGGTACGCCTTCCTCGTGTGTCAGCTTGCCCGCTCCCTTGTCGCATTTGTTTCCTGAGATGTATTTTCTTGTCTCGCCGTCCTTGCCGGGGAAGAAGTTCACCGTAAGCAGGCAATTGTTTGTACATCCCTTGCAGTTTGCGGTTTTTGAGGTATGCGTGAACGCTTTAAGCTCTCCTGCGGTGATTATTCCCGAAAGATAGTCACGCTTGATTGCTCTTTCCTTTGCCCAAAGTGCCGCACCGTACGCTCCCATAAGTCCCGCAATGCTCGGTCTTGTTACATTCTCTCCAAGCTCACGCTCAAAGGCTCTCAGAACCGCATCGTTAAGGAATGTTCCGCCCTGTACTACGATGTTCTTGCCAAGCTCGTCGGGAGAATGTGCTCTTATTACCTTGTATATGGCATTTTTTACCACACTAACGGAAAGTCCGGCAGAAATATCCGCAACGGTAGCTCCGTCCTTCTGTGACTGCTTTACCTGTGAGTTCATGAATACAGTACAACGGCTTCCGAGGTTCACGGGATTTTCCGCAAACAGTGCCTTTTTCGAGAACTCCGCAGCTTCCATGTGCATTCCACGTGCAAACGTCTCGATGAACGAACCGCAGCCGGAGGAACAAGCCTCGTTGAGCATGATTCTGTCGATTGCACCGTTCTTTATCTTGAAGCACTTTATGTCCTGACCGCCGATATCGAGAATGAAGTCAACGTCGGGCTTGAAGAACTTCGCCGCTGTGTAGTGTGCTACTGTTTCAACAATACCGTCATCCACACCGAACGCAGCCTGAATAAGCTCTTCTCCGTAGCCTGTTACCGCAGAACCGCATATTTTCACACGGTCTCCGCATTTTTCGTATATCTTATCAAGCTCTGCTCTGACTATCTCAACGGGATTACCACGGTTTGAGTCGTAGTAGGTGTAAAGTATCTCCGAATCCTCGCCGACTACCGTGAGCTTTGTTGTTGTGCTTCCGCAGTCGATACCAAGGTATGCACGTCCGCTGTATCCGTCAAGTGAGCCTATTTTTACAGAGGCCTTTGCGTGTCTGTCGGCGAACTCCTTATACTCCGCTTCGTTTTTGAAAAGAGCCGGAAGTCGGGTTGAGGTAGCGGCTATCTTTGCGTTTTCGATAAGCGAAATAAGCTCATCCATTGTGTATGTAACTCCGCCGCCCAGCTTTGACGCATACAATGCCGCACCGATGGACACCGCATTTCTTGCGTATTCGGGGAAAATTGCATTTTCGGGAGTGAGCTTTAAGGTTTCGACAAAGCGTTCTCTAAGTCCCTTGTTAAACGAAAGAGGACCGCCGAGGAACATTACCTTGCCCTCGATTTTACGCCCCTGTGCAAGTCCTGCGATGGTCTGGTTTACTACTGCCTGATAAATGGAGGCTGCTACGTCCTCCTTTGCAGCTCCCTGATTAAGAAGCGGCTGAACGTCGGTCTTTGCGAAAACTCCGCAGCGTGAAGCTATGGGGTATATCTTCTTATGTTTCAGGGAAAGCTCGTCAAGCTCATCGGGAGTAACGTCAAGAAGTGTTGCCATCTGGTCTATGAATGCTCCCGTACCGCCGGCACAGGTTCCGTTCATTCTCTCGTCTATGGCACCGTCGAAGAATATTATTTTTGCGTCCTCTCCGCCAAGCTCTATTACAAGGTTTGTGTCGGGTGCGGCATTTTTTACGACTTCACCCGTTGCCCATACCTCCTGAACAAAAGGTATTTCGGCTCCCTCGGCAAGACCCATACCCGCAGAACCCGATACAGCCGCCGTGAATTTCTCGTTTCCGACTACTTCACGTGCGTTATCGAGCATTTTCACTACTGTTTCACGGATACATGAAAAATGTCTCTCGTAGGTATTGAAGATAACCTCTCCCGCCTTGAGAATAGCCAGCTTTGCGGTTGTAGAGCCAACGTCTATTCCAAGCGTGAGTGTATCTGCTATATTTTTAAGATCAATGTGCATTTATTCTACCATTCTGAATTGAAATAAGGCAGTATTCCGTACTTACAAGCGTGAATTTCAAGTCGTAGGTGCAGTACCGCCTATAATATATAATAATACAAAATCATGCAAAATACAAGGTTGATATTTGAACAAAAATGGAATGTTTTGTTTTTATTATTGTACAGTATACGAAAAATGCAGTTGTGTTCAGAAATCAACAACCATATAATTGGGTAAAATTACCATTCCGATTCGGTCTTGCGGTACTCTGTCGGCATGGTCGTACTGACAGTTAAACAAACAAAAAAGGAGCTATACAAAATACAGCCCCTTTATTTATTCAGTTAGCGAATCTGATTCCGAAGGTATCGAAAAGCGGGATGGCTTCTTCTGTTTTTGCTTCTGCCACTATCTTTTCGGGTTCACTTCCGGCTTCTACCTCACCGTTTGTCTTATACTCAACATGGACGTTTTCGCCCTCGTCACAGTAAAGTGCAAGCTCGGAGAGTGAGAATCCGTTACCTGTAAGTACGACGAACTCAAACTTATAATATCTGAACTTTCTTGCAAATTCCTTGACGGAGAACACCTTAAAGCCGTCCTTATCCTCTGCGGGATTTTCGACCTTGAGCTGGTACCAGTCCTCAAGCATGGTATCGTTTGTAGCGTACACGTTGATACCGATAACGTCACCCTTTTCTCCATCGATTTTTACGGCGAATGTATCGGCAACTACGGGAGCTTCAAATGCGGTATAGATGCTTAATTTCTTAGACGGAACTTCTTCATCGAATGCTATCGAAAGTCCGGAATCCTCATCGAAGTCATAGAGGCAGGTGAGGTTCACGTTCGGGAGGAGGTCACAAACGGAGCTTGTTACGGGAACGAGTTCCTTGCCGTCAACGGTAACTACTGCGAGCTTTTTGGTTACGGCTTCTGCACCGTCAGTTGTTTCCTCTGCGGCTTCAACTGTTTGGGGATTTGAGGAAATGAGCTGGTCATTTGCGTATGCATTTGTCGTAAGTGCGGAAAGAAGTGCAACTACGGCAAGTGAAAGTGCGAGTTTTTTCTTCATGGGATATGCCTTTCTTTATAAATCAGTTTGCGTTTTCGATAAGAGCGTTTACCTTTTCACGGAGGGTTTCAACGTAGTCCTCATCGTGGGGGTATTCGGAGAATGTAATCTCACCTCTCTCGTCAACAAGAGCAAGGACTGCCTCACGGCCGCAAAGTTCTTCTGCGAGGTCCATAGCACGTCTGTCCTGGAGAGCCATTGTGAACGCTTTCATGTGGAGTGTTTCGAGAGGCTGACCGTTTTCGCCGGGATATACTGCGAAGCAATCTCCTGCGGGAACCCAATATTCACCATCGTTGATGAGGTAGGGGTCTATTGCACGTGTGGAGCCCTGGTCGTTATAGAAGTTATAGCCCCACTGGAGGAAGCCTACGATATGATACTTCCAGAACTGGGCACCGATAACACGGGTTCTCTGTGAGGGCATAGCAACCATACGGTTTGAAACCTTGTATGTCTGTCCGCAGCAGTAGTAAGTCCAGAGGTTGGGAACATTTGCTTCAATGAACGGTGCGATATGGTCGTTTGAGGGGATGGGGCATGACAAAGCTCCTGTCTGGTAGAACTCGAAGCTGGAAAGAGCATCCATTATTGTATAGTCGGAGATGAGGTCGTATATCTGCTCTTTTGCCTTTGTATATGCTTCAAGGTGCTGGAGTGAGGGTTCATCGGAGATATGGTAGAGGCATCTGTCATCAACACCGAGACGCTTCATTTCGGCAATGAACGCTGTCAGGAAGGTACGAAGGAAGGTTTTATATTCATCGGAGAAAGCATCGGTTTCCCAGCCGAAGATACGCTTATATTCGCCATCGTCATATGCCATGATTTTAGGTGCATGGGCACAACCCCATTGTGTATAGAGGTGGGATATTTCAAAGTATTCTACGCCTGCTTCACGTGCGATTTCAACCCATTTAGCGAGCTTATCGAAGCCGAAAGCGTATTCGCCCTGTTCACGGTAAACGTCGATAAGCTGAGTTGTACGTCTTTCACCGCCTACCTGAGTATCGAGCGGAGGAGTAAAAACAGGTGTAAGTATTGTATTGATACCGTTCTTTACAGCAGTTTTCATGAAGTTTGAAATATATTCCCAGTGCTTATCATCAAAGGATTCGAGTCCGTAGTAGTTTGCGATACAGTCACAATGGAACCATTCTGTAACCTTCATGGTCTGTTTGGGGAGAGTTTTTGCAATAACGTGTACTGTATACTCTGCGGAATAGGTTTCGCCGCCCACGAAAGATACTTTGATTGTGTGGTCACCTGCTGCTGTATTTTCGGGTACAGTTACAGTAACAAAGAGTGCTTTAAGCTGACCGTATGTAGCGAAAACGGTATTTCCGTTAGTGAGGTCACGGAGGAGGTCAGGATAAAGTCCGGGAGTTTTACGGAGGAAGTAGTCATCTGAACCGGGGTAAGCGGGGTATCTTACAGGTACGGGTTCAACGAGACGTACTTTTACGTCGGGGAGATCTGATTCAACCTGAATCTGATACCAGCCTCTGGGGGACTCATTGGGGTCATCGGTAGCGAAAGCTATCTGGAAGCAGACTTCTTCACCGAGAAGTGCGGATGAGGATGAGGATACTTTTTTGGATTCGATATTCTCATCGAGGAAGCATTTCTCCATTGCGGAGACAGTACGTAGGTGGAGTGCCATAGGTGTGGGTTTCCTTTCTTTCAATTCTTTCTTTGTTTTATTTTCTTTCTTCACCAATGAAGTTTGGGTTAAAGGGGGTTAGGGCTTCATTTAGGTAAACTAATGTCCATTCAGCTTCAGGTGAATCCCAATCCACGGAGGTATCCGGTAGGGTGAACGCCACCCTCAACCTACCTCCGCTGCCTCTATCATTCTCGATAGAATCTCACGATAGCTTATGCCGTCGTTTATCATCATCTTCGGATACATAGATATCGGCGTAAATCCGGGAAGCGTGTTTATCTCGTTGAATATAAATCCATCACTTACATGGAAAAAGTCTACTCTTGCGTATCCCTTGCAGCCAAGTGCCTTGAATACCTCTATTGCTTCTCTGCGTACCTCGTCCTGTTCCGCTTCACTTAACCTTGCAGGAAGATAGTACGTCGAGTCGTCACTTTTGTATTTCGCTTCGTAATCGTAAAATTCTGCGTTTCCGTGGTCTATCTCTGCCGGATGTGCCGCATAGTATTTGCCATGCTCCTCTAATACGGCAACCTCCGTTTCGCTGCCTACTATGCACTCCTCTACAAGTACCTTTCCGTCCTCGTGAAGTGCAGTTCTTATCGCTGCGTCAAATCCATCTGCCGATTTTACTTTTGTCACACCAACAGATGAGCCTGCGTTTGCGGGTTTTACAAACATAGGATAACCAAGCTCCGCTTCACATCTGAGTCTGTATCCCTCGGCAGTGTCGGCATTGTAGTCGATTTCGTTTACAAAAACCGTTTTCGCCTGCTTTATGTCAGTTTCGGAGGCTACAACCGCCTTTGTGAACGCTTTGTCCATGCATACCGCAGATGACGTGCAGCCACAGCCGACAACGGGTATATTCATAAGTGCAAGCATTCCCTGGAGCTTTCCGTCCTCGCAGTTCTTTCCGTGCATCATGGGCATTACAACGTCGGGTCTTATCTCACGCTCGCCTGCTACAAACACACCCTTTGCAAGGTCAAGAGACAGAGGAGTGGTCTTTCCCTCGCTCTCCCATCTGTCATCACGCACAAGCTCGTTCTCTCCCTCGTAAAGGTAGAATCTGCCGTCTCTTGTTACGCCTGTCGTTATTACGTTGTAGCGTTCACGGTCTATATTTTCCATCGCTCCGTATGCAGATGAAAGTGATACCTCGTATTCGGAAGATTTTCCGCCGAACATGAGCATTACGGTCTTTTTCATTGGGTCATGCCTCTTTCTTATGATTATTTCAGTATCTCAAAATAGCTTTTCAGGGTTTCTGCGGTCTTTCTCTCTCGCTGGCTTATCATATACTCAACAGAGTCTCTCAGTGCCTGCCAGCTCGCATTTATTACGTCACCGGACACACCTGTGGTTCTCCAAACTGCCGCTCCGTCCGTCGATTCTATGGCAACTCTTACCTGCGATGCCGTAGCCTTGGAGTCAAGCACACGTACACGGTAGTCCGTCAGACGCATTCTTCCGACTTCGGGATAGAACGGCATTAATGCTCGGCGTAGTGCTTCGTCAAGTGCGTTTACAGGACCGTTTCCCTCTCCTGCCGCAAGCTCCTGCTCTCCGCCAACCGATATTTTTATGACTGCGGAGGAATGGAGACTGTCCTCAGTGGAGCTGTCGTGCATTTCGTCGGTCATTACTTTAAGGCTTATCAGCTTGAAGCACTCGTTTCGTATACCGAAAACCTTGTCGCAAAGGAGTGAGAATGAAGCACCTGCGTCCTCGTAGTCGTAGCCCATGCTCTCACGCTCTTTAAGCTCGTTCATTAGGGTAACAAGTCGCTCGTCGTTCTTTTCAAGGGAGGCATATTCTTCGGGCAGGCTCAGTCTCAGCTTATCCATTATGGCGGCACGACCTGAAAGACTGCTTATTACTATATTTCTTTCGTTTCCCACAAGTTCGGGTGGAATATGTTCAAATGAGGCGGGATATTTTTTTACTCCGTCTATGTGTGAGCCTGCTTTATGGGTGAATGCGTAACCTCCGACAAATGGAGATCTTTCATCGAACGTGAGGTTAGCGGAGCTTACTATACTGCGTGCGGCTCTTGTAAGATTATGGATATTATCACCGATACAGTCCATACCGAGCTTGAGCTGGAGTACGGGAATGAGGGTACAAAGGTCAGCGTTACCGCATCTTTCGCCGACTCCCATTACGGTACCATGAACCTGGCTTGCTCCCTCAATGACAGCGGAAACTGAGCAGGCGGCAGCCATACCCATATCGTTATGACAATGCACTCCGATACGATGACCAAAGCGTTTTACGGCTGCATGTGCGACTACACCGACAACATCGGGGAGAGTTCCGCCGTTTGTATCGCAGAGGACTGCTGTTTTTGCACCTGCAACAAGGGCAGTATCGATGGTTTTGAGTGCATATTCGGGATTTTCGGAATATCCGTCAAAGAAATGCTCGGCATCGAAAATAACCTCTTTACCGGAGTCACGGAGGAATTTCACGCTCTCGTAAATCATACGCAGATTTTCTTCGGGTGTAACGCCGAGAACCTCCGTTACGTGTGCAAGAGAGGCTTTTCCGTATATGGTAGCTGCGGGAACTGGTGCTGCGGCGGAGAGTACAAGGTGTGAATCCATATCAGGTGAGAGACCTGCTTTGACTGTACGGCAGAAAACGCAGAGTTTAGCGTTATTCAGCTTGACACTGCCGAGTTTATCAAAGAATTCTTTATCCGCCTGAGAGGTTATCATACCGACTTCGATATAGGACACGCCGAGTTCATCGAGTCTATGTATAGTACGGAGTTTATCATCGGGTGAGAATTCGACTCCTGCACCCTGAGCTCCGTCACGGAGGGTAGTATCGAGGATGTCAATTTTCATCTTGGCTTATTTTCTTTCAATTCTTTCTTTTTTCTTTCTTCACCAATAAAGTTTGGTTCAAAGAGGGTTAGGGTTCGTTTAGGTAAAACCAAAGTCCATTCAGCTTCAGGTGAAATCTAAATCAATAGCCCCACGTCAGTGCAAATTCTTCAGCACCGCTCCCCTTTTTCTTTTTCCGTAGTCCATTATTACGTCCACTGACATTCCGTTCGACTTCGCTATCTCGCTTACAGCCTCGTACTGGTCGTAGCCATGCTCGAATATTATCGAACCATTGTCAGTCAGTGCATTTTTATACATTTCTATTATCGAACGGTAGAAGCTCAAACCGTCTCCTCCGTCCGTTAAGGCTATCCTCGGCTCGTAGCTCAACTCAGGCTCAAGCCCTGCCATTACTTCTTCGGGAATGTACGGCGGATTCGCTGTTATGAGGTCAAACTTCTTGCCCTCGAACAGCTGCGTCATTGCATCCCCCCTCAGCACCCTTGCCCTCTCCGTGACCCCGTTTAAAACAAGGTTTTCTCGTGCGGTTTTCAGTGCCGAGTCCGATATATCTACAAGCGTAAACTCCGCCTGCTTTACCTGATACATAACGGCTATTGCTATGCATCCCGAACCCGTGCAAAGGTCAAGACAGCGGTATTTTTCTTTTTTTCCCTGCTTTTTCAGCTCAATTACGGCTCTTTCCGCAACAAGCTCCGTGTCGGGTCTGGGAATAAGGCACCCCTCTCCGACTCGCATGGGCATTCCGTAGAACTCCCACTCTCCCAGTATATACTGCATCGGGTAGCGTGTGAGTCTTTTCTCAAGTGCTTCTTTGAATCTCACGAATCCGTCCATTTTATCAAGCTCGTCATAACGCATGATAAGTGAACGTGACATCGGAACGGAAAGGAACTTTTCGCACAGCAGGCGTACTTCGTTTTCAGCTTCCTCTATCCCGCATTCGGTGAGCATTTTTACAGCGTCGTTGATATTCATATTGTATATTTATTCGTTTTCCTGTGAATCTTTATTCCCCTCAGTGCTTGCACCGTAGTGAACATCCTCACGATACTGCTCAGGGATAGCGTGGTTGAGAGCCTCAAGAGCTACCTCAAGCTGAGTCAGGTCGGGTTCACGGGTGGTTATTCTCTGCATCCAAAGACCGGGGGCGGAAACTATTTTCACGAAAACATTGTCGTGTGCTCCTGCATAACGGATAAACTCAAAGCCAAGTCCTACGATGAGGGGAAGGGTGAGTATTTTAAGACCGAAGCGAATCCACACGTTATCCCAGCTCAGGAATGAGTTTACAACAATGGAGATAATGAGCATAACGAAGATAAAGCTGGTACCGCATCTGGGATGGAATCTGGTACACTTAGCGGCGTTTTCGGGAGTAAGGGGAAGTCCCTTTTCAAAGCAGGCAACGGACTTATGCTCCGCACCGTGGTACTCGTATGTACGACGCATATCGGGCATAAGTGAAGTCAGTGCGATATAGCCTACGAAAATTGCCATACGGATAAGTCCCTCGACCAATGCACGGAGGATATTGAACTTACCGATGAATCCGCCTGTAAGGAAGTCAAGACCTTTTGCGACAAATGTGGGGAGCATGAGGAACATACCTACACCGAGAGCAAGTCCGAGAACCATACCGATAGCGGTAACGAAGCTCATGAGTTTATCACCGAACTTATCACAAAGCCATTTTTCAAATTTTGTTTCGGGTTCTTCCGTATCTATGCCCTGCATTTCTGCGGATTTTGTGAGCATATCCATAGAAAGTTTAAGCTGTTCTACGAAAGAGACGATACCTCTTATAATGGGGAGGTTAAAGAATTTATGCTTTTTACGGAGTGAAGTGAATTTGGAATTATCGAGGGCGATATTTCCATCTGGTGTTCTGACAGCGAGTGAACAATCGTCACCCGACTTCATCATTACGCCCTCAAGCACGGCCTGACCGCCGACGATACCTATACGAGGGTCTATGTTTTTTTTGTTTTTCATTTAATCTTTCCTTAGGGATGAATATAGTTTTTTCCATTATAGCACTAATGGGAGTAGATGTCAAACAAAACGTGGGGTTATGGTGGACTATGTAGGTGAGATTTTCTCCCTATGGATTACCCAATCGACTGGGTGGAGTTTGGCTAAAGGGATTTAGGAATTTTAGGTAAAACTCAAGTCCCATTCAGCTTCAGGTGAAACCCAAGCCGTGGGGGGTACCAATAGGGGGCGAACCTCACCCATTGCATCCCCACATTTTCTGTGCTATAATATCTACGATTGCTTCTTTATTGCTTCAAATAGCCCACGTATGAATTCGTATATTACATCTCGCTCTTCTTTGCCGAGATTGCCGAATGTCCTTGAGGCCGCAAGTAGCTTCGGTAGCTGCTCACGCTCAAGCTCGCTTACAGTCTTTGCTCCCGTCGAGGACAGCACACCGAAAAATATCTCCGTAAACTCTCGACGCTTCTCTCCATCCAGCCTTCCAAGCCATTCTCGAAAGACCTCGTCGTGACGCTTTCCTCTCGCTGACATTGCAGATAAATGCACAAACTCTCGCCCCATTACCTTCCACGTGAACGGATTGTGCTGGAGTAAACCGTTTTTCGTGCTGCTCTCTATTACCTCAAGCTCCCGTCCACGGCATAACAGCATTCCCACAACGGACGACTGCGGTACTATCGTGATTATCTTGTCCTCCATTGACGAAAATTCTTCGCTTTTTACTATTTCTTCCAAAAATCCGGGGCCGTCGTTGCTGTATGCCTTTATGATACGCTCACGAACCTCGGCAGACGCAAATACCGCCGAATATACCGCAAGATTTCCGCCCTTTGAGTGACCGCCCGTGCGTATTCCACCCCGATATACAGCAGATATATCACGCAGATACTCCGCCGCCATAGCCTGTGCAGGTACGGGATGAGTAAAGCTGAGGTTGAAGTCCTCGTGCCAGCCTACAAGAGTGTCGTCAGTTCCCCTGAACGCTACGTAAAGCGTGTTGTCGGGCAGAATGAACGTCACTGCCGAAAACTGTACGCACTCGTCCTCATCGGTTCTGCACCTGTACGCAGCCACATATACCTCACTGAATCTCGCAGAACGGGCAGCGGCTACAAAAAGGTCGTTCACAAGCGGTGGTACTATGTGACCGAAATTTTCACCCATCGGGTATTTTATCCTGTTCTCGTCAAAGCATTTGTCAAGTCTCACGGGCATACCGTACTCCGACTCCGACACCGCCGAAGAATAGTCAACAAACGAGAGCATGGACAGTATTATATTATCGACCTCGCAGAACGGAGAGGCAGAAAAGGTAACGTCTCCCCTCCATCTGATGTAATCAAGAATCGTGGACATTGTTTTTCCCCCATTATTTTGCTATGTTTTTATATTACTCCATTTTTGTGAACCATACATGAATATTCAAAGAAAGGTTATGTTATGACGGAAGCTGAATTTGCAAAAGAGATACGTTCGGGCAGTACAAACGGCATCTATTTCCTTTGCGGAGATGAGGACTACCTCAAAAATCACTACACACGTGAGGCTGAAAAAAAGCTCGGCGAAAACGACCCTATGGCTGCGTTCAACGTGATACGGCTCGATTTCGGTGAGGGTGAATGCAGGCTCGGTGAGATAGAAAACGCTCTTGCCGCACCGCCTATAATGTCACCGACAAAGCTGACCGTGCTGTCGTTCGCCTCTCTTGACTCGATTAAGCAGAAGGACGGACTTCTTGAGCTTCTCGAACGGTACAGCGACACACCCGATTCTACGGTTATAGTAAAAGCATCGGGCGGTACATTTGACTGCGGAACGGAAAAAAAACCGTCATCGTTTGTACGCTCCATATCGAAATTTGCACGTGTAGTAAGGTTCGACTACCAATCTCCGCAGAAGCTCGCTTCATGGCTTTCACGTCACGCAGCGGAATATGGTGTAACTCTCACTGCGGAGGCTGCTTACTACATGATACAGAGCTGTGGGCGGAGTATGTACACCCTCTCCGGTGAGATATCGAAGGCGGCAGCGTACACGGCGTGGAACGGAATGGGTGAAATAACGGCAGAGGTATGTGCGAAATGCTGTTCAAAGACCGATGAGGATGACGCATTCGGGCTTGCAAACGCACTCACGGACGGTGACACAGCGGCGGCATACGCACTCCTTGGCGTTAAAATGAGGCTGAGGCAGGACCCGTATATGCTTCTCGGACAGATAGCAAAGACGTTCTCCGACCTTGCAGCGGCATCCATATTCATTCGTGAGGGACGTGACGTTTCCGAATTTGCAAAGGGAATGAAGATACACGAATACCGTGCAGGGTTATACTACAAATCCGCAAAAAAGGCAAGCTACTCATACTTTATGAATGCGGTAGAGCTATGTCGTGAGGCTGAGAGGAAGATGAAAACCCTGTCAAACCGTGGATACGGTGAGCTTGAGCTGCTGATAGGACTGCTTTCCCCTGCTCTGTTCACTGAGCCTGTTCCCGAAGAAAAAAAAGATTACGAGGAAGAAGAATGAAGCTGAGAATAAACATACCGATAATTGTAGAGGGAAGATACGACAAGGCAAAGCTCTCTAACGTAATAGACGGAACGATACTTACGACGGAGGGATTTGGAATATTCCGCAACGAAGAAAAGCGTGCGTTGATACGAAAGCTCGGTCAGAACGGTATAGTGATACTATGCGACAGTGACGGTGGAGGAAAGGTGATACGTTCAAAGCTGCGTGGTATGCTTGGCGGAATAAAGATATACGACCTATACACTCCGCAGATAGAGGGCAAGGAGAAACGAAAAGCAAGGCGTTCTGCTGCGGGATATCTTGGGGTAGAGGGAATCGGAGACGAGGTGCTTACTGAGATATTCGCAAAATTTGCGGAGGCACATCCTGATTTATTCGGTGGCAGTATAGGCACGGTCAGCACAATTACGACGGCTGAGTTATACGAGCTTGGATTAAGTGGGGGTGAGAACTCCGTTGAGCTACGTGACGAATGCTGTCGGAAGTTAGGATTACCCTGTGGAATGAATGCGAAAAGTTTCCGTGAGGCACTGGGGATACTGAACGTGAGAGTTGGGGAGATACGGGAGATTCTCTCCCTTAACAAACCCTGATTTTAGGGATTATCCAAAGTTCTTTCAGCTTCAGGTGAAATCTCATAGGGCGAACCTCACCACAGGGTTAAACCGTAGGTTAAAAATTCCCCTTGACATTCTCCACTCCATTCTGTATAATGTAAATATACAAAAAATCATCCTGTATCGGAGGAATTATTAAAATGTACTACATCGGCGTGGACCTCGGCGGTACAAATATCGCTGTTGGTATCGTAAACGAAAATTACGAAATCGTAAAAAAAGGCAGTACCCCCACTAAACCCGAAAGAGGTGCAGACCCCATCATCGAAGATATGGCTGCCCTCGCTAAAAAGCTCGTTGCTGAATGTGACCTGACTCTCGCTGACATCGCTTGGGCGGGAATCGCTACTCCCGGTACGGCTAACAGCGACACCGGTATCGTTGAATACTCAAACAACATCCCCTTCCGTAACTACCCCATCGCCGATAAGCTCTCTGCTCTCCTCGATGGTACAAAGGTATATATCGAAAACGACGCTAACGCAGCAGCTAAGGCTGAAGCTATCGCAGGTGTAGCAAAGGGTGCTAAATACTCCGTTATGATTACACTCGGTACAGGTCTCGGTGGCGGTATCGTTCTCGAAAATAAGGTTTACTCCGGATTCAACTTCGCCGGTGCTGAACTCGGTCATACAGTTATCGAAAAGGGCGGTCGTCCCTGCACCTGCGGCAGAAAAGGCTGTTGGGAAGCATACAGCTCCGCAACAGGTCTCGTAAACATCACTAAGGACCACATCGTTGCTGCCCGTGAAGCAGGTCGTGCTACTTCTATGGACGAAATGATTGGCGGCGATCTCTCTAAGGTTTCCGCTCGTACCGCTTTCACCGCTATGAAGGCAGGTGACGCTGTTGCTGCCGAAGTTGTTGACGAATACATCAGCTACCTCGCTTGCGGTATCGTTAATGTAATCAACATCTTCCAGCCCAACGTACTCTCCATCGGCGGCGGCGTTTGCAACGAAGGTGACTACCTCATGAAGCCTCTTCTCGAAAAGATTTGGGACGAAACATATTCTCGTGAGGGCACTCCCAAAACAGACATCAAAATCGCTAAACTCGGTAACGACGCAGGTATCATCGGTGCCGCAGTTCTCGGTATGTAATTTTTACCATATAATAACCAAAAGCTGTATGTTTGATTTCGCATACAGCTTTTTTCTTTTGCTCAGATAATGTAAACTCCACCCTCTCTCGTGACCCCGTTTTTCAGGCGGAATTTTTTCTCAACCGACCAGTCATCCTCGTCATCATCGGGAATGTACACTCGTATCACGTTATCGCAGTTTTTGCGTTCTCCGCCTGTCGGAACGATTCCGCCAACCTGATTTATCTCGCTCTCGACCGTACTGAACACCGATACAGACAGCTCCGCAGTGAGATTCAAACCGTCTCCGTCCTCTCTTGCGTTCACGTCACAGACCTGTATCATGCTTTTCAGTGGTCGTTTTTCCTCTCCGTCACACGAAAATCTGCTCTCGGATTCGTATTTTACGGGGAAATTTTCCTCTATAATGGTGTATTCCCCATCTTTTTCCACAACAGAGCATAGGTTCACGTGACCTGCGACAGTGACCTTACCGCACGATGAAGAAACGCTGTCCACCTCTCCGCTACCGAACGAAAAGACGTGCTTTGAATCCTGCTCCATCTTTATCCTGCCGCCGAAAGTGAGCCGTCCGCTTGCAACACCGTTGATGTTCATTGTCGGAATGGTAGTTATTGTAAGCTCCTCGCTGTCTCTGTCGGGCAGAAAGGCATCAACTGCGACCTCATCCTCATGTTCTGCGGCAAGGTCAAAATCTACGGCATACTCCATGCTCCAGTGCAGGATATCGTCATCGGCAGTTATCTCCGTCATGGTAACTGTTGGAAATGCGGCACAGGCGGTCTTTTCGTCAATGTTATCGGGCATTGGTAATTCATGGGTAACAGGCGTGCGTGTACGTGAAGTATAGATATGGTTATTTTTGTCTTTCAGCAGGAGTGTGAGGTATGCTTCACCGCTGAATCTGACCTTGTTTTCGGAGAGACGGACATCGGAGGTACAGATATTGGCGGAGGCGGCAATTATTGAATCAAGGTCATGTTCACGCAATTCACCTGAGCATTCGCCCTCTGCACGAAGTTCGCAGACTGATGCTGAGGTATGTGATTTTTTCAGCAGACGTGGGGCAAGGTCAGGTGGACAATCCATGGTGACGTTTTTCTGCTCGGCTGCGGCTGCGGAAAGTGAAACTTTTGAGGATAGGTTGAGCTTACGTGGTGAGAGGACACGGCAAGAGGAGGAATCAACGGAGGAAGTGGTGAGGAAAGCCTGAGGAGGGAGTGGAGATGAGGGTGGTATTTTGATTTTGGCGGTAAACGGTGAGGTATGGGAGGTTTGAGCGAGAGATTTATCGGCTGTGAGATAGAGGATAGAATAGGTAACGCTGCCATCGACCTCAAGGAAGGTATCGGATGAATACTTACCCTCGACTGAGACGGAGTTAGAGGAAGAAAGTACACGGCGGATTTCGGGGAAATAATCGGGGAGAGTGAAGTCCTCGGAAAGCTCCGCTATGGCATGAGAAGAGAAAGAAGTATAAGGCATATGGGTTCCTTTCGTCATGTGTGGGTCTTTTTGATAAAAGATATGTTAGAAAAAGGAGCGATAGAACTGCGGTAGTGGTATTCCAAAAGGATTTAGTCAAACCAAAGTCCCCTCAGCTTCAGGTGAATCCCAAGCCACGGGGTATCAAATAGGGCGACCGTCAACCTACCCTCATCACTCCGCACGTTATGTCATCCCTTGAGCCTCTCACTGCCGCCTCACTTACTATCGCCATTGCAGCCTCTCGCTCTCCTCCGTGAAGTATCACATCGTCTGTAACCATCATGTCAAGCAGCCACGGTACCTCGTCATATGACCTCGCAGCCCCGTCAGATAACATTACTATCGTGTCTCCTCGCTCTATGTCAAACTTTATCATCTCCGCATCTAACGCACGTATTATCCCAATCGGTACCGTCTTTGATTGAAGCCTGTATATCGAACCTCCCCTTAACACAAACGACGGTGCCGCACCCGACTTTATAAACCTCGCCTCGCCTGTGTATAAGTCCACCTCACATATGTCCATCGTTGCCGAGCATTCTCGCCCTACGTCCCGTAAGATCCTGTTCAGCAGCTTTAACGCACTCTCAAGCTCTGCTCCGCCCTCAATATACTCCCTCAGTAGTGTCACAGCCATGCCCGACATCACGGCAGCCTCACGACCGCTTCCCATGCCGTCCGATATCACCATATATTGCCGTCCCATTGATTCAAACGTCACTATGCTGTCCCCCGATACCGTCTCAGGCGGCTCGTCACTTATCGTTATCGTTCGCTCACATACTGCTTCTTTTGCCATTTTATGACAGTATCTCTCGATTCCACCAGCCGACATCGTGTACGTTCCGCTCCTCGTTTTCAGCTGCCTTGCCGACTCTATCCGCATGGAAAGAACCGCTCCGTCAAGTGAAAACTCCGGCTGTGTGAACTCTCCACCCAGTATCTCCGTGATAAGCCGTCGGATATCGTCACCACCCAACCGTGTTGAACTGAGATCTATATCCCCGATGTACACACGACGATGCCTGTCACCGTATACCTTTACTCCCGTCGCATGGAAATTATTGTAAGACAACAGCTTTGCCAAACGTGCGGATTCCTCCCTGTTTTCGCGGAACTCGTCGCAAAGGCTTTTATCCATCGTGCAGAGAAGCTCACCGACCGCCGCCATATCCTCAGCCGCAACTGTGAGAAAATCACCCTCACGCATACCCCTGACACGCAGAGACACCACAGAATTTATATCGTCTATCATTCGCCCGACGTTGTAGCAGAACGATGCCGTTTTTGCCGATACATCCCCTGCCCCGACCTCACCGACCGACCGCAGTTTCTCGCTCATTCCGTGCCTTATTTCGTTCCGTGCGGTGCATTTTTCCCGATTTTTGCACAGTCCGCAGTACCGTGACACCGTATCCTCAACGATTTCGTCAAGCTCCGTATCACGTGGCCTACGCAGCTTTTCAGCAACTCCGTTCATGACAGCGGACGACCGCACAAGTGAGCCGGCAAAGCTGCTGACACGTCCACGATACTCCTCTCCTGAGCGTTGTGCTACCTCGGTAACTGCCAAATTTTTCACAAGGCTTGCACCGAACAGCTTATCCGAAATGACGTTTATCTTCATTCCTAGAACAGGTGCGGTCAGCAGGCAGGCGGATACTATTGGCGGAAAAAACTCGACAAATCCGTTCAGACCGTTGGTTAGTACACTATATGCTGAGGTAGCGGCGGTGATTATTGACAGAGATAGTGGTGTAGATGTTTTTCCGACGAATGCGGTAGTTGCGGCGGCTATGGCAAGATTTGGTATTACAGAGGGAGATATTGCCATTCCGCATGAGACGGCAGTTGTAATTCCACGATATGCCCCGAACTTTGCCGTGATTAGTATAGTCATGATTGCGGAAAAGGCTATGCCACAATCCAGCGGTGCATTTACGGTATGGCTGAGTGAATATGCGGTCACGCCCATTATGAAAAACACTCCGATTTCACCCACGACTGACGAGCGGAGACGTTTTTCGGTTGCGGAGTAGGCAAGGTAGGTAACAAGAGGTGTGGTCAGGGTAGAAAAAACCGCTCCGAAAAGGTAATAATAGGAGAAATCTCCCAACACGGTATTCCAAATTCCGCTGACGAGAGCTGCGGCCGAGGACAACATCATACGCAGTCGTATATTTTCGTCAAGAGAGGCATTTTTCACGAGCGACATGGTAGATTTTGGTTTATCATCTGTTGTACCTGCGGTCAGTGCAGTGGTGATTTTTGACTTATCGAGGTAGAGGTTGAGTGCGACACGAGCGGCAAAGGTTAGGGCAAGCAGGAGCGAATAATAGCCCCCGAAGGATGGAATAAAAAGTGAACCTACGACTGAGCCGAGGAATATCGGAAGAAGCGACTTGAGTGACGAGACAGCGGAAACAAAAGCAATCCCAAGCGGATAAGTAAATGGAAACAGCTGGGTTTGAGCGAGTACGATTGACAGGATAAAAACGGCGATAGGAGCGAATGGAAAATTGAATTTTGCGGCATGATTTTTAGCGGAAGCGACACGAATCTCTTTCATAAAGCACCTCGAATTAAATAGAATTAGTATGGGGACATTATAATTCATGGGGGATGAAAATTCCGATGGAAAATAGGCATGGGGAAATGGCACCTTAGGCGACAAGGTGTGCATTTTGCGATGGAAATGGGGATAGGCAGAATTTCCGTGATGAAACCGAGCAAATCCTCATGGGAAAAGGGATAGGAAATAGTGTGGAACTAAAGACAAACCAAAGTCACGTCAGCTTCAGGTGAATCCCAAACACACCAAACCTCACGTCAGTGGAATTATTATGAAATTAAAAAAGAACTACGGTCTTTTTACTCTTTTTCCTTGACATTTTGCCTAAAATATTGTACAATCATCACATAACCACTTGCATTGTATTGTGGTTATGCATCTCTACATTTGTATATCATTTGTTTCACGTGAAACATTTTATGAAATATTTTTTATAAAAAAGGAGAATACCACTATGATTAAAGTTGGTGTTATCGGATGCGGTTGTATCGCAAACTCCGCACACATTCCGTCCTACATGAATTGCCCTGATGCAGAAATCAAATACTTCTGCGACATCATCCCCGAAAGAGCTAAGGCCGCTGTTGAGCAGTACGGCTGCGGTGTCGCTGTTGAAGACTATCACGAAGTTCTCAACGACCCCGAAGTTACAGCAGTTTCTATCTGTACTCCTAACCGTATGCACCCCGTTATCGCTATCGACGCTCTTAAAGCAGGCAAGCACGTTCTCTGCGAAAAGCCCGCTGCAAGAACCTATGCCGAAGCTCTCACAATGCAGGAAGCTCAGCACGAAACAGGTCTTACCCTTAACATCGGCGTTGTAAACCGTTTCAACACTGCTGTTAATGAAATCAAGAAGCTCATCGACGCAGGCGAACTCGGCGAAGTTTACCACGTTTATGTTTCCTTCCGTGCTCATCGTTCCATCCCCGGTCTCGGCGGTGCATTCACTACCAAGGCTATCGCAGGCGGCGGTGCTCTTATTGACTGGGGTGTTCACTACCTCGATATCGTTATGTACTGCATGGGCGACCCTGCTCCGCTTACTGTTTCCGGTAAGGCATTCTCCAAGCTCGGCGTTGACATGAAGAACTACGTTTACGAAGGTATGTGGTCTGAAAATACCAAGGACCTCAACGGTACATACGACGTTGACGACTCCGTTACAGCTTTCGTTCGTACAGAAGGTCCCACAATCACCCTCAACGGTGCATGGGCTCAGAACATCGGACCTGCTGACCAGTATATCGACTTCCTCGGCACAAAGGCAGGTATCAGACTCCAGTACGGCGGAGACTTCGTTGTTTACGGTACAAAGGACGGCAAGCTCCACCAGTACACACCCGAATACGAAAGCACTCCTATGTTCCAGAACGAGATCAACGCTTTCGTTCGCTGCGTACAGACAGGCGAAAAGCTCCCCAGCCACATCGACAGAAACATCCTCACATCCAAGCTCATGCAGGGTATCTACGACTCCAGCGACAAGGGCGAAGAAGTTAAATTTTAACAAAAAATAAGGTAATATTATGCAGCACACAGTCAGAACGAACATTTATGACGTGAACGTGGTTTTCCAGAAAAAGGAACTTACGCTCGGCGGATACACATTAAAATACCGTCTTTACATCCCGAAAAATTATGACTGCGGTGAGAAATATCCGCTTCTCGTATTCCTTCACGGTGCGGGTGAAAGAGGAAACGACAACGAACTTCAGATGAAGAACTGTCTCCAGGTTATGTTCAACGACATCACCTCTCCCGTGTACGATAGCGTTATAATCGTTCCGCAGTGTCCCGAAAACGCTCAGTGGGTCAATACTCCGTGGGCTGACGGCTCATATTCGACTCGAAACGTCAGAGAGTCACCTCCTCTTGAAATGGTATGCCATATCATTGACGAGGTTCGTGATTTCTGCAACATCGATGACGACAGAGTTTACGTCTCCGGTATCTCGATGGGTGGATTCGGAACATGGGATATGCTTGCACGACATGGTTCAAGATTTGCGGCAGGAATACCCATTTGCGGTGGCGGTGATCCCTCTTATGCAAGAATGCTGAAGAGAATCCCGATACGCACATTCCACGGTTCAAGCGATGATGCGGTTCCCGTAAATGGCACGAGAGAGATGTATGCTGCAATCAAGCGTGAGGGCGGCGAAGAGATAAGCTACACAGAATTTGAGGGCTGCGGTCACAACATCTGGGACATGGTTTTCTCCGACCCGAACAACATTCGCTGGCTTTACGAGCAGTCAAGACGTGAAAGACGACTTGCTGCGGAGAGACGTGCGAAGCTGAAAAAGGCAGCTGCGGCAGGTGGCGTGAGTGCCGCTGTTGCAACCGCGGTTATACTTCTCACAAGAAAGAAAAAGTAAATTTTACCAATAGAAAAGAGCTGTACTCTGATTATTCATCAGGTGTACGGCTCTTTTTTTGTGCAAAATCCGGCTTATAAGGCGATTTTTAAGGCATTTGTATAATTATTCGGTCTGTGTATTTTTATTCATTCGCACTGAACAGGTGTTTGTATAAATATTCTTATTATGCAATGTCCCTATTTTTGGTAAGCAATATCTCAATCAGCACGCCTCGCTCCACCTCCTTGCGTGATGACTCAACGGGTATGCCCGAGCGTTTGATTATCTCAACAGCCTGGTCGATGGAGTTATAAAAAAGGCGGAGGTCACGGACAACGAGCTTACGTTTCTGCTCTTTTTTCTCCTCTTTTTCGGTCGCTCTTGACGCTGCACAAAGCAATTCTTCGATATATTCTTCGGTTTTTCCAACGTTCATTTCACGCTTGATTATTTTCTCAAGAGCGTCGTCACGGTCCTTTTCGTTAGGCAACCTGAGCAAAGCACGTGCGTGTCGTTCGGTAAGTGAATTTTCGATGATGAGGTTTTTCTGCGAATCAGAGAGCTTCAAAAGACGTAGTTTATTTGCGACGTAGGACTGGCTGACCGACAATTTTTTGGCACAACTTTCCTGCGTCATGCCCGTAATAGAGATAAGTGAATGTATTGCGTTTGCTTCTTCAAACATGGTGAGATCCTGACGGTGGAGGTTTTCTATGATAGCGATAACTGCGGCATCAATTTCGCCGACTTCGACAGCGACAACGGGGACGGTTTCAAGTCCCGCAAGCTGAGCAGCCCTGAGCCGTCTTTCGCCTGCAACGAGGGTATAAGGTAGGTCTGCACCGGTGGGTCGTCTGACGAGGATAGGTTCAAGCACGCCATGCTCAGCGATACTTTCGGCGAGCTGTGCCACTGACGAATCCTGCCTGACGTGCCTGACACGATTTTCGGGAACGATGATATTTTTCGGCGGAATCTCGTGGACGATTTTACTGATTTCCTTAATTTTTCCCCAAAACATAGAAATTTTGAACCTCCGTTATTTATAAGATTTTCAATTTTTTGTTTATAGCGATTTGGTTTTGCATAAGTCCATTCAACTTCAGGTGAATCCCAAGCCCAACGGATTATCCATATTATAC
>CAYTLG010000002.1:0-33369 GCA_964438725.1 uncultured Ruminococcus sp.
TGGTGCTGGAGAGAAGTTTTCCGTTGAATATGCCTTTTCGCAGTCCTCGTAAAGCTCATCTATGTCGTAGTCATCAAGAAACTTGGCAAGGATAAGTGTTGCTCTTTCGGGGTATGTCATGTGCATAAGAGCATCAAAGTCTCCTGCTGATATACGGGGAATGCTTTTCGGTATGTAAAGTCCTCCGTCAGGTGCGATACCCTCGATTATTGCTTCTGCGGAGGATATCTCACGGGGATTGGCTGATGTGTCTCTGGTACTGATATACTTCATGGTCTGCCTCACTTTCAGTTACGGGGAAGGTTCCTCTTCATGAAATCGTATGCGGTGTTGTAGGTGATATTTTCAAGCTGTTCATCGGTAAATCCGTTGTTTCTGAGAAGCTCTACTGCATCGGGAATGCCGTCAAGACCGCTTATGCCACTTGGAAGATTTGTGCCGTCCATGTCACAGCCGAAGCAAACACAGTTTTCGGCAAGGGAAGAATATTTCTCAAAATGCGGAACTATTGAGTCAAGCGTGAGTGAGTCACTCGATTCACAGCCTTCCTTGAGGTGAGGAGGACAGAGGGAAACACCTGTGATACCTCCGAGCTTTGTGAGACGCAGGAATCTGTCATTGGTGAGATTTCTTGTGACGGGACATACGGAATACGAGTTCATGTGGGTTGCAATGGGAGCAACTCCGTATTCTTCGCAGATATCCATGATTTCGTCAGCCGACTTAAACGAAGCGTGGGAAATATCGGGGATAATACCGACCTTTGCCATCTCACGCACTGCCGCACGACCGAATTCGGTGAGTCCGTTTTCGGTATTGTGAGAGCCACCGATAGATGTGTCTCCGCCCCAGAGCAGAGTCATGATACGAACACCGAGGTCGTATAGCTCTTGCACACGCTCTATCTTTCCGTCAAGAATGCGTGAATCTTCAACAGTAAGGACTGCTGCTATCTTCTCGTCGGAGACTTCAAAGGCTTCAAGGTCATCGGCGGTGCGTATCATGCGGACACCGTTTTTTTCGCATTCGGAGACAAATTTTTCTCTGATTTTCAGAAAGTATTCATAGCCCTCACGGTCTGTAAACTCTTCGGCTGTGAATACTGCAAAGAGCTGAACATATTTGTCGTATCCCTTTGCTTTTTCGAGGGAAACATGACATTTGTTTGAGTAAAGTTCCTGGTCGTGGAAGAATATGGCATCTGCCGTGTCGCAATGAAGGTCAAAAAATTTCATTATCCATACCTCATTTCTGAATCACAATGGTGGAATCTACCATCGGTATTTGTTCTTTTTCATTGAGAATTTACCGTTTTTGCGTACTGCATTTTTTATGTGTATCGTATCTATAACACGATATGTTTCGCTTGTCGGGTCGGCATATATCTCGATAACGTCTATGCGTACATTCTTATCCGTGTGTGTGAGAAGATATTCTTCGACAGCACGAACGAGGAATGACTGCTTTTTATCATCCACAGCGGCACCCGCAGTAGAATAAAAATCTGCCTTTTCGGGGAGCATACGTCTTGTTTTGACTTCAACGAACACCGTTGTTCCGTCTGTGTCACGTGCAAGTATGTCGATTTCCGAGTGCCCTATCCTCATTCGCCGTGCGAGAACAGTATAGCCGTTTTTTTCGAGATATACTGCGGCACTTTCTTCACCGCAGTAACCGAGGTCGTAGCTTTTCATATGCCTTTTTTCTTTTTCAGTGCGGCTTCCAGCTTTTCTTTATCCTTTTCAAGGAATCCGAGGAAGCTCTTTCTGTGGATATCCGAGGCACCGAACTCATATACTGCGAGCTTATGTTCGGGTGTGGGATAGCCTTTGTGTTTTTTGAAATTGTATTCGGGATATTTTTCGTCAAGTTCCATCATAAGCCTGTCTCTCGTGACCTTTGCAAGTACGGAGGCGGCGGCAATGGAGAGTGAAAGTGCGTCACCGTGGACTACGGGTATGGAAGTGCATCCGAAGTCGGAGTTGCGGTTTCCGTCTACCAGAACCACATCGGGAGAGACAGTCTCACGAACGGTATCAACGGAACGTCTCATGGCGTAAAGTGAAGCCGCAAGAATATTCATTTCGTCTATCTCTTCGGGTGAGGACATTGCAATACCGTATGCGACAGCCTTTTCGATTATCTCATCGTACAGCTTTTCACGCTTCTTTTCGGTGAGCTTTTTTGAGTCGTCAAGTCCCTCTATAACGCATCCCACGGGGAGAACTACTGCGGCGGCAACGACCGGACCTGCAAGAGGACCTCTGCCTGCTTCATCAGTTCCGCAAACTATGCCATATGTATTGCTGTATTCTTTATCAAAGGAAGGGTCTATCATTCCGCATCCGCCTTTTCTGCTTTTTCCGCCTCTTCTTCTTTCTTTACGGGAGTTGCGTTAACTTTCTTTTCGGCAACTTTAGTTGTCTGAGGAAGCTCAAGGGTAATTCTGCCTATTTTAGCTTCACGGAATTCATCGAGAACCACGTCTGCGGCTCTTTCGGTGTTAAGCTCTCCTCCTGAGATAAGGAAGCCTCTCTTTTTTGCGACTGCACAAAGAAGCTCATATGCGTTTTTGCCCTCAAGAGCAGCCTTGTCGAGCTTGTATCTTGCACAAAATTCGTTCGGAGCAATGGTGTAAAGTCTGAGACAGAGCTTTGCCGCAAGGTCTTCTGTATCGAGAATGGCATCACGGATAGCTCCTGTAAATGCAAGGTTTTCGCCTGTCTTTTGGTCGTCGAACTTCGGCCAGAGAACACCGGGCATATCGAGAAGCTCAATTCCGATATTTGTCGTAACCCACTGCTTTGTCAGGGTAACACCGGGTCTGTCCTCGACCTTTGCTTTCTTTCCTCCGCCGAGTTTGTTTACAAGAGAGGATTTTCCTACGTTCGGGATACCTACTATCATGGCACGGACACTTCTTCCGTTCATTCCCTTGTCGGCATATCTTTGTAGCTTTTCCGCAAGTATTTCACGAACTGCGGGGGCGATATTCTTTATTCCCTCACCGGTGAGAGTGTCTATCGCAATTGCACGGCGGTCTGTCTTTGCGGAATAATATTTTATCCATGCGTTTGTTGCGGCAGGTGAGGCAAGGGAGGACTTTGTGAGAAGAGTAAGTCTCGGCTTGGTTGCGGTGAGCTTGTCAATTTCGGGGTTTTTTGAGCTTTTCGGTATTCTTGCGTCAAGAAGCTCTATGACTATATCTACCTGAGAGAGGTTTTCTGAGATAAGTCGGCGGGTTTTTGCCATGTGTCCCGGAAACCACTGGATAGGCTTTGATGTATTCTGTTCCATTTATATAATACTCCTTATTTTACCGTAACTACTCCATCGAGTGAGCATATATAGCACTGCGGGAGTTTTTCTTTTATGTATCTTATAATATCGTTATCTCTTTCGGCTATTCTTCCTACGATAACACCCTCTATCAGGCATGACGGAAGCCCGAATATTATCGAAGCCTCACGGTCAGTGGTAGCAGGGGTTCTTGAAAAACGCTCTTTGATAAATTTGTCGTAGTATCTCGCATCTATGAAGTACCTCAGCACGTCGGGAGATAAAGCGGTATCCCAAACGTCTGCTTCAGCCATTTCACGAGCTCTGTCAGAGGACATATCGAGAATAAAACCTATCTGTACATTGTCCGCAACAAGATTCGGCATAAAACGTACTTCCTTTGTGCATTCGCAACGGTACGTCCATATCCTGTCGTTGTTGAGAAGGCTCTCCGTAATCTCGTCAAATTTGTGATATGGCACAAGTACGGTATGCTCCACTCCGAGAGGGCCACGTCCGACGGAATATGTCAGGGTACAACCGCTGTATGCTTCAATATAGCTGCGTAGTGGAACGTCCTCGTCTATCTTCCACATTCCTATGCTGTTTTTTATCTTATGGGTCGTGGTTTCCTTTGTCATGTCCACTGCAACAAAACCACGTTCTGTTACCCAGTCAAACGAGGTCATGTTTCCGTTACGACTTGGAATGCCGTGCAGAAATGTACCTTTTTTCAGCATTACCGTGTCACCGACTTCGTATGAATGCGATACCGTGATATCACATGAGTAAAAACGCTCTATTTGCTTCAGCACAAGCTCAAGGGCTTTTCCCTCAAAATATGAGTGTGCGTGAGTGATGTAAGTCTCTTTAGTCATGTCAGCCTTCGTAAGGATTTTTGAATATCGTCATTTCGGAGAGGGGGAATATTCTTGCGACAGCACGTCCTATAACACATCTTTCGTCAATAGTTTGTATCTCTATCTGTCTGCTGTCTGCGGAGTGGTTTCTGTTGTCACCCATAACGAATATTTCGTTTTCGGGAACGGTTATCGGGAATGAATATTCCGCTGTAAGAAGCATTCCGTCGTCAACATGTCTGTAAGGCTCGTCTACTACTTTTCCGTCTACTGTAAGAGTCCATGTGGAGAAATCAATGTCAACGGTCTGACCACCGACAGCAATAACTCTCTTTACGATGGGGTCGGTGTAAGGGAAAGCATCGAGCTTGTGTACGATAACGATATCTCCGGGTTCGGGAGTGTAGCAAAGGTCGGATACAACAAGAAATTCTCCGTTGTGCAGTGTGTTCAGCATGGAGTTTCCGTCAACTTCATTAAGTCTTACGATGAATGCGAACACGAGCATTACGACCGCAGCAGTCATTCCCACCATTTCTACAAGCTCAAATATCGAGCCGAGAAGGGAGTTTTTTTCTTTTTCTTCCTTTGGTTTGATTTTTTTGTTTTCTGTGTTCATGCTTTATCCTTCCTTTTTACAGGATATCGTTATCCTGTCAGAACTATGAGTGGATTATATCAAAAAATTATAGCAGATATGAAATTATAATATGACATCATAAACAATATTATATCACGATTGAATGAGCAATGCAATCACAAAACGAAAAAAAGCGAGACATCAAAAAAACATTCCACGATGCGAGGTTTTTTGCATATTTTTTTGAGTTTAATTTTTCGTAAAGGTATTGCAATTCTTCGAAAAACGTGATAAAATCTTACAGTGTATGATATTGTCTTTCTGCGTACCCTCTCAGGCGTGAAAAGACGTTGATATACGAAATTTTAGTCGTATAAATTATTTAAATCAGGGAGAAAAAACAATGCCGAACATTAAGTCCGCTAAGAAGCGTGTAAAGGTTATTTCCGTAAAGACACTCAAGAACAAGATGGCGAAGACCGCCCTCAAGACAACAATCAAGAAGTTCAAGGCTGCTGTTGAAAGCGGTGACAAGGAAGCAGCAAAGGTTGCATATGCAGCTGTTATCAAGAGCGTAGACCAGGCTGTTGCTAAGGGACTTCTCCACAAGAACAACGCTGCACACAAGAAGAGCCAGTTCACACTGATGCTCAACCACATGGCGTAAGTTTTATTAAAAAAATAAAGAGCTTCGATGTTTAACCCGCATCGAGGCTCTTTTTTTGTTTCTTTATCAGAAATTCTTTATCCACTTGTATCTGTTTACCTTGACTATGGCAACGAGACACTTGATTATCTGGTCGGATTTGAGTACGATGAATATCATCATGGGAGAAAGCTTTAAAACGAATGCCGCAATGAACGAGCAGGGAAGAACTATGCCCCACATGAATATCATGTCGTTGCGGAATACAAAGCCTGTGTCACCGCCTCCACGGACGATACCCGTCAGACACGTCATCTGATAGGAGGTTCCGATTACGGTTATTGAAAGGACACCCATAAACTGAGCGGCAAGATCCTTTGTTTCACCTGAAATATCGTAAAGTCCTATGATGAAATCACGGCAGAGGAATATCGCAAGTCCTGTTACGACTCCCATTGAAACGTAGAGTATCTGCATCCAGTTAACACGGTGTTTCAGCTCATGTTTAAGCTCAGTGAATACTTCGGTTTCGTCTTTTCCCGAACCGAGAGTTTTTGCTTCACCTATTGTTTTACCTATCATTACGGAGGAGGATGTTGCAGCACCGTAGATAAATACTGACATTATCTGGTAAACGGTTGAAGCGATGGAGTTTGCGGAGATAACAGGGTCAGTGAGTCTGCCGAGAATAGCAGTCTGAATTGACATTGCAACTCCCCATGAAGCTCCGGAGAAAACAACGGGCAGGCTGACCTTGAAGAATTTTTTTGATATCTCACGGTCGGTCTTAAAGAAGTCAGAGAACTTCAGCTTGAGCTTTTTGTCGAATACTGAGATATATACAACAACTATGATGAACTCTACTACACGGGAAATAAGTGTAGCGATGGCAGCACCACGGATACCGAGAGCGGGAGCTCCGAAGTGACCGAAAATAAGTGCGTAGTTAAGTACAAGGTTCACTACGAGTGCGGCACAGGAGTTGATAAATCCTATGAAAGCGGTTTCCACACTGCGAAGTACACCGAGAAGAACCTGTGTTGCCGCAAAGAACACGTATGTGAACGCTACGATAACGAGGTATTTTTCTGCTTCGGCAATAACGTGTGGTTTATCGGTAAGAAGTCCGAGTACTTGAGATGGGAATATAAGCACCGCAAGCATCATTATGCCTGATACGATAAGTCCGAACTGCATTGAGGTAGCAGCAGCACGTTTTATTTTTTCGGTATTCTTTTCGCCCCAGTAACGTGAGCATATGACTACCGTACCGTCTGAGATACTTCCGCATATGGACTGGAGCAGGAACTGTATCTGGTTTACAAGGAATACGCCCGATATCGCAAGTTCTGCTGTTTCACCGAGCTTTCCTATCATTATATTATCGAGAAGGTTTACACCGTATACGATGATGTTCTGTGCGGCTATGGTTATGAGAAGTCTTACCCAGCCACGCCAAAATTCACGTCTCTTATTTGGAGTTGATATTGCAAGAGATGTATTCATTTATGCACTTCCTTATATTGTCATTCACGTGATCCGATTCTGGATATGTTTATTTCACCCTCAGGAACTGCGGAGAGGTTTTCAAGGCTCTTTCCCGTTCCGATGGCTACGCAGGATACCGCTTTGTCTGCGACTCTGGTTTTTATTCCCGTAGCATAGGCGATAAGTCTGTCAAGACCGTAGAGAAGGCTTCCACCACCGGTCATAACGATACCGCTTGAAAGAATGTCTCCGATAAGCTCCGGCGGAGTACGTTCCACAACCGAGCATACGGCTTCGATTATCTGTGTGATGGGTTCTTCAAGTGCGTCGGGCAGTTCATCAGAATTTATGCGAACTACCCTGGGCAAGCCCTGTATAAGGCATCGACCCTTTACTTCAAGAGTGCGAGGCTCTTTTCTTGGCCACGCACAGCCTATTTTTATCTTTATCGCTTCAGCGGTTCTTTCGCCTATAAGGACATTGTGCTTGCGTCTTACATAGCGGATTATGGCTTCATCGAATTTGTCACCCGCTACCTTTATTGATTCGGAAACTACAACTCCACCGAGGGAAAGTACGGCAATATCAGTGGTTCCACCGCCGATATCTACGACCATGTTTCCTTTAGGAGCTGCTATGTTTATTCCGGCACCAATTGCAGCCGCAACAGGCTCTTCAATGAGATATGTTCTCTTTGCACCTGCCTGAGTTGCCGCATCGACTACCGCTCTTTCTTCAACCTCCGTAATTCCCGATGGAACACAGATTATGACACGGGGCTTGAATATCACGTTTCCGCACGCTTTTTTTATGAAGTGCTGTATCATTTTCAGAGTGATCTCGTACTGGCTTATAACACCGTCTCTCAAAGGACGTATGGCTGTTATATTTCCGGGGGTACGACCGAGCATCATCTGAGCTTCACGACCGACCCTAATTATTCTGTCGGTGTTTTTGTCGATTGCAACGACCGACGGTTCTTTTATTACGATTCCCTTGCCTTTGACATACACGAGAACCGTAGCCGTCCCGAGGTCTATTCCGATATCCTTGCTCATTTATGTAAATTCCTGACTTTATTTTCTCAAAATACTAATATAAATTCATTCTACATTATACTACAAGGCAGGATGTTTTGCAAGGAAAAATTACATAAAATATCACTATTCAGCTATCTGTGAGATAACGATGGAGTCAAGCACTGGCAAACAGTAGTCCTCGTAATAGTTATCCTTGTCGTTGTCGTATACTATCATTGAGACAAACATCACATCCTCGCTGTCCGGAATGTCCATGAGAATGTAGTACCACGTGCAAGGGGCATTATATCCGCCGCTTCCTGCCTGATTCATGGTAGACCACTTGTAGCTGTATCCGTTTGCAGTCTCTCCTACACCTTCATTTGTACTTTTCATTCCCGAAATATTTACATTAAGTCCTCGTGCTATCTCAAAACGCTTATGTGCAAAGAAGTTTTCGCTAATTCGCGGTATATCGGCAGCAGTTGTATAGCCCATGCTCCATGTGTCGGGAAGAGTGAAGCTGACTGTGTATTCAGGGTCGCTTTCTTCTTCGTAACGGCTGACCTTTATCGTATATTCAAGTGTGTTTTCATCGTTTGGAATATAGGTACGGCATGAATTCAGCATTGGAACAAAGCAGCTTTCGTATGCGTTTTCTATCTCACCGTCATCTGAGAGGAACATGGCAGCCATTCTGTCATCACCTATGCCGATAAAGCAGTAATAGAGAGTGCATTCGGTGTCTGTCTTTTTGTATATCGTGTAGTCGGTGCTTTCAGCTGTTTTTCCGTGAAGGATTTCCGCTCCCTCAAGTGAGAATATTTCATCCTTTGTAACAAACGTGACTGCGTTTCCGCTCATACATTCATCGGAGAGGTTGTATACACAATTGTCAAACCAACCATAGAAGCCACGTCCGCCTGAAAGATTTTCTACTCTGTCACTGTTTTGAACTATAGTAAGGCTTGTTGAGACTTCATCGAATATCAATGCTCCGAGAATGCTGTCAGATTTTGTGTATGAAGCATTGCTTTCTCCGTAGCCTTTGTCGGTAGAGGACGTAAGGTAGTATATTTCCGATTTCAGACAGTCAACCGTTGTTTTTTCTTTCTGAGCGGTTATTACTTCTTCGGCTTCTGTCTCGCTTTCTTCAGGTGCGGGAGGTTCTTCTATTTCAAATACGTGAGTTTCTTCTTCGGTTTCGCTCTCCGCTATTGTTTCGTCGGGCTTTGCAAGCGGTGGTGCGTCAGATTCGATTATTTCAGCTTTTTCCTTTGCACATGACGTGAGCAGACAAGAGGATAATATCAGGAGTGCTATAATAAGTTTTTTCATTATAATTTCACCTCGCTTTTTTTAATTAGACGAAGTGTTTTTTTGTTCTGTTCCCATTCATTGAAGTTTTTTCCTTGAGTTTTCCCGAAAAATTCACCATTCTATCACCGAGAAGTGGTATAATATAGCATGAATATTATTGAATTTATGCAAACGGAGGACGTTGAATTGATAGAAGTAAAAAATCTCGTAAAGCGATACGGGGATTTTGAAGCAGTCCGTGGAGTCAGCTTTGAGATAAAAAAAGGAATGATATACGGTTTTCTTGGTCCGAACGGTGCAGGAAAATCCACAACGATGAATATCATAACAGGATGTCTTGCCGCAACCGAGGGTGAAGTTACCGTAAACGGATGTGATATCTATGAAGATCCGATTGGTGCAAAATCCGCAATAGGCTATCTTCCCGAAATACCGCCCCTCTACATCGATATGACAGCGGAGGAATATCTTGCATTTGTAGGTGAAGCAAAGGGATTTTCCGGTGACAAGCTGTATCGTGAGGTCGATCGTGTTATTGCAAAGACCGGTCTTACCTCATATTCGACAAAGCTCATAAAGAATCTTTCAAAGGGTTATAAGCAGCGTGTCGGCATAGCACAGGCTATCATAGGCAATCCTGAGATAATTATTCTTGATGAGCCGACAGTAGGTCTTGACCCCAGACAGATAATCGAGATCCGTGAGCTTATCCGTGAGCTTGGACGAGAAAGCACAGTTATTCTCTCAAGCCATATTCTTACCGAGATTGCCGAGGTCTGCGACTATGTAATAATCATTTCACACGGTCAGGTAGTAGCCTCCGATACAATTGACAACCTCACAAAGAAATACGAGGGCAAGAACTATGTCGATATAACCACGAGAGGTGATGAGGAACGAATAAAGCGTCTTATCTCCTCAATAGACGGAGTTATTAATATAGAATGCGAGACAGTGGCAAACACACTTCACGTAAGAATAGCGACCGAGAGCGGACATGACATTCGTGAGGAGCTTTTCTTTAGATTTGCGGATGCGAAAACCCCGATTCTTTCGATGAACTATGAGGAAGTAACTCTTGAAAAGGTATTCCTTGAGCTTACAGGAGAAAGCAGCGGAAAGGCCAATATCGTGAAAAATGATGCTCACATGACAGCGGAAGAAGAATTTGCCGAAAAAGCACTTGAAAACATGAAGAACCGTGCTGAGGCAGAAATTATACCGACCGAAGATAACGAAGAAAAAACAGAACCTGCCCGTGAAACCCCTGAAAAGAAGAAAAACGGACATGATAATGATGACTACAAGCCACTTTTCGGCGGTAACTGAGCGGAGGACTATATAAATGAATGCAGTATATAAAAAAGAGCTGAAAAGCTATACCACGGGCATGACGGGAGCTATCTTTGTCGGATTCCTCCTTTTGTTCGCAGGTATATACATGGTGAACTACAACCTTTTCGGACTTTATCCGTATTTTGAATACGTGTTGTCAGGCGTGTCGTTCATCTTCCTTCTGACAGTACCCGTGCTTACGATGCGTTCTTTTGCCGAAGAAAAGCACTCAAGAACAGACCAGCTTTTGTATTCTCTCCCGATAAGCGTGACATCGGTGGTTCTTGCGAAGTTCTTTGCAATGCTTACCGTACTTTTCGTTCCGTGCGTGATTATGGCGTTCTATCCGCTTATACTTTGTTCGTTCGGTACCGTACATCTTTCGGGTGCATATGCAACACTTCTTGCGTTCTTCCTACTTGGAGCTGCCCTTATCTCAATAGGTATGTTTATCTCATCCCTTACAGAGAGCCAGGTCATATCCGCAGTTATTACGCTTCTTGTAATGATACTTATTAACTTCATGTCGGGTCTTTCTACAATGTATCCGACAACAGCAGCGGCTTCTCTTGCAGGACTTGTTGTTCTTTCGATAGCCGCAGGACTTGTGATACAGAATCTTGTGAAAAACTCAGTCGTGGCTTCATGCTCGTCCGTCATTCTCATATCCGTGTCCGTGCTTGTTTATTTTGCGAAACCGTCTCTGCTTGAAGGACTTATCCCGAACCTTCTGTCCTCATTTGCACTGTTTGACAGACTTACTTCCTTCCAGAACGGTATATTCGATATGACAGCGATAGTTTTCTATATTTCCGTAACCGCACTGTTCGTATATCTGACAGTACAGTCAATGGAAAAGAAACGCTGGAACTGATGACAGACCTACTGAAAATGAGCATTGATAGGAGAAACTGATGAATAACGAGACAAAAGCTCCGAAGAAAAACGGAATTAATAAAAAATACCTTAAAATAGGCTCGTTCTCGATTACCATGACAATCGTTGTTGTGGCTGTCGTTGTAGTCGTGAACCTTATCGTTGGTGAAATACCCTCGACCTTTACAAAATACGATATGTCCGCACTTGAGCTTTATTCAATAGGCGAGGAAACAGAAGCCGTAATAAGCTCGGTTGAGGATGACGTGACGTTTTATATTATTGCACAGCGTGGAAGCGAGGATGCTACTGTAAAAGAGCTTCTCGACCGTTACGCCGCAATGAACTCACACATTACCGTAAAAACAGCAGACCCCATAACAAATCCCACATTCGTTGAGCAGTATACAAGCGACCAGCTTTCTATGAACTCCGTTATCGCAGTCAGCGGAAAGAGAAGCTATGCTGTTGATTACTACGAAATTTACACCACAACATACAGTGATGAAGAACTGTATTACTATTATTACTATGGTCAGATGCCAATGGGAACGCCATATTTCAACGGTGAACTTTGCTTTACGACCGCACTTGACTATGTAACCAGAGATGACCTCCCGACAGCATACTTCCTTACAGGTCATGGTGAGACAGCACTCAGTGAAACATATCTCTCATACTTCACTGCGGAAAACATCGCAACGGAGGAACTTTCCATACTCACACTTACCGAGCTTCCCGAAGATGCGTCCTCTGTTATTATAAACGTGCCTACCTCCGATATTTCTGAAATGGAAGAAGAAATGCTTTCCGCATATCTTGATGAAGGCGGCAGTATCATTCTTGTTACAGGTGCTACAACCTATAATTCAAAGACAATGCCTAACCTTACAGCTCTGGCGAAAAAAGTCGGTCTTGAATCGGTAGACGGTATCGTAGTGGAAACTTCACAGAACAACTACATGATGTATCCGCACTATCTCCTGCCGAAGATAGGCTCTACCTCCACAGAACCGCTTTCTCTTATGTCCGGTAACACTACCTATGTATTTGCAAATGCGGCTCACGGTATCATTTCCGACGGAACACATGATGTAAATCCGCTTCTTTCCACTACATCCGGTGCATATGTAAAGACAAACCTGAACGCTGAAACTCTCGAAAAAGAGGACGGCGATATTTCCGGAACTGTGTATATCGGAGCCTCTGTAACAGAAGAAGTTGAGGGTGAGAGAAGTGACAGCTACAAGTTCGTGTGGTTCTCGTCTCCTGCTCTTACAGATGAATACTCCGACTCTGTTGTATCGGGCGGCAACTCAAGTATGTTTATGGCAGCATCGGGTTGGATGTGTGAAAACAAGATAAATCTCTCCATCATGGCAAAACAGCTCCAGGTAGAATCCCTTACAATAACTGCGGCAGAATCCACACTCTGGTCGATAGTAGTTGTGTTTGTTGTACCTGTTGCAATATTCGCACTCGGATTTGTAGTATGGTGGAAGAGAAGAAAAGCGTAAGGTGGCGGAATTGGCAACAAAATCAAAGAAAAAGAATAAATACGTACCTCTTATCGTGATGTGTGTGCTTCTCTGCGGACTTGGCATAGTTTATGCGGTTCTGTCCTCTGCTAACGATAAAAAGGAAGCGGAGCAGGCAGCTCTTGAAGCAGAAGAAAATGAATACACAATGATTGCGGAATATGACTACACTACGATGACAGCCCTTTCGTTCAAAATGAGAGGGGATGAAATGCTTGACTTTGAGGTGTCAGGTACATCGTGGGTATATTCTGCCGACGAAAAATTCCCTCTGAATCAGACGATAATTGCAAATATGGCAGCCGCAATCGCACAGATAGGTGTTGAATGCACAGTTGATGAAGGAGACCCTGCTGAATTTGGACTTGATGACCCTGAATATACTATAAAAGTAAAATATTCTGACGGAACAAGTTATGAATACCTGATAGGTGACTACAATACGTTCAATTCATCATATTACTTTATGGCTGACGGCGATATGTATATGATATCATCCGGACTTCTTCCGTATTTCACGTATGAGCTTGAGGATCTTCTCCTGCTTGATACAATGCCCTTGTCGGAGTGGAGCGATACATCGTATGTGAACCACATCACTGTAAAGTACGGTGAGCGTGAAAACACTATCGAGGATGCTGACGGTATAAGCGAGCTTGTTTCACTTATCAATTCAATTTCACTGAATGACTGTGCCGATTACTACACCGAAGAGGACGAAAAAGTTGCCTATGGTCTTGACGGAAGTACGACAATTACCGTGAACTATAAAAAGGCAAAGACCTCTGCCGATGCGGATGGAAACGAGTCAACAGTATACCTTGATACAAACTATACATTTGAGGTTGGTATGGCAGACGGTGAATATTACCTCATGCCGCCGTCCTCAAACATCACGTACAGTATCTCTGCCTCAACAGCTGTGGAAATACTCACTTATTTGAGCTATACTTCCGAAGTTGAAGCGGATACAACCGAAACTGTCGAGGAGACACTCGGAGACTAAAATCAAAAGAACCTCTGTGAGTATATCACTTGCTGAGGTTCTTTTCGTTTATGAATATGCACAAAAAGTCGGTGTTTTTACTGTTGAAAAAGCGGAATATCGCATATAGTTGTGGATTTTTTTGTCTGTGTGTGCTATAATGTCAGCATGATTATGACTGATAAGGATAATTCTATAATGAAGAAAAAATCAAGTAACAGAAAAGCGTTTTTAAGTGCGGTGCTTGCTTCACTCATGCTGATTCAGCCGTTTGCCCTTGTTTCGTGCAACGATGCGGAAAACGACAGTGAGAAAGAGTCAAATACAGAATACACCTCCGGAGAAAACGATGATACCGAAGTCGGAGACACACTTCTGCCAAGCGGAAAAGTGGATAAGGATGCAAAGGACGTAGATGGCATTACCATATCCTCCGCAGAAGAGCTTGCGAAGATAGGTGTTGATAAGAAATATCCACTGGATGGAGATTACGTTCTCGTTGCGGATATAGACATGAGCGAATACGGTGCGTTTACTCCTATCGGCGGTGCTGCCAGTGAATGCGGTATAGTTGAGGGAAATAATGTATTCTCAGGTACGTTTGATGGCAGAGGACACACGATATACGGACTGAAAATAGATGTTGACTCAAAGGAAAGAGAACACGTTGGTCTTTTCGGAACAGTTGCCTCGAAGTCAAAATCCGACCCTGCGATGATTAAAAACCTCATTATTAAAAATGCAAGCGTTACGGGAAGTATATCTGCTCCTGCTACCTGTGCGGTTCTGTGCGGTCAGGCTGATGGATATGTTACCATAGACAACATCGCTATGATATCGGGTGAGCTGAATATCAGACTGGCATCGGGTGGTGACAGCCTTGGATTCGGAGCTTTGATAGGACAGTGCCGTACAAGAGATACGACAGGTCTCGACAACAGCGGTATAACAATAACAAATATTCTCTCAAATGTTAACGTAACAGGTGAGAACTACAACGGAAAAAACTATACAAGCGGTCTCATCGGCAGAGTGCGTGGTTCAGATGTAGGTAAACTCAGTGACATTGTAATGCTCGGTGTAGTTATGCATCAGGGTGAAAAGGGTCATTCCATAGCGGGTGGTGACTCCCACTTTGCGATAAATACGAATGTATACTATCGTTCGGGATGGTCGGTAGATATCAACTATAACGGTAAAACAAAATCATACAGAGCATTGACAGAAAACGATATTTCTCTTGACAGTAGCAAATGGACACGTGAGATAGGTTCATATCCCGTTCTGAATATGCTTCTTGAAAGCAGTCTCTATACTCCGCTCGATTTTGTAACCATATCTCTTGCGGACGGAGATACAGCGAATAAGGTAACGGAAAGCTTTGAATTGCCCGCTGACATTTTCGGCAAGGCTATAACATGGACAAGCTCCGATTCAAAGTCAATAAATGTTGATGGAACTAAAGCCAAGGTCAAAAAGCCCGATTCAGGTGCAAAAAAAGTAACTCTTACCGCTACACTTGACGGTATATCAAAGAACTTTACTTACAGCGTTGACTCGGATATCAGCGGTTCTATTCACTTTGACGGAAAAAATACACTGACAGCGGTGAATTTTCCGGAGGGTACACAGTACACCTGGACTGTACTCAGTGTTTCCGATTACAGCGTGAAAAAGAGCGAGACTTCAACAACAGGACAGTTTATTCTCGATGACAGCCTGCTCAACTCTATGATAATCCTTTCCGATGGCAGTGATGAAGCGTACTTCTATTACAGTAATATTCCGTCCATATCTATCTACTGTGACACGGAATACTACGATATCGCAAAGGAAAACTACTCTAAGGCAAAAATAACGATATATTCCACTGACGGATATACGGAGACCTCGTATAACGGAGATACAGAGATAAAGCTCAGAGGTAACTCAACAGCTTATCAGGCAAAGCGTCCGTTCAGACTCAAGCTCGACAAAAAGGCAGACCTCTTCGGTATGGGTGAGAGCAAGCACTGGGTTCTCCTTGCGAACGCATTCGACAGAAGTAACCTCAGAAACAAGCTCTCATACGATTTCAGCGGTGCTTTGGGTATGCTGTACTGTGAATCAATACTTGTAAACGTGATATTCAATGGAGCATACTACGGTTTGTATGAGCTTTCGGAAAATATCCGTGTTGACAGCGGAAGGGTTGATATTTTCGACTGGGAAGAAACTGCGGAGGATGTTGCTGCTGCCATAGCCGAAAAGGAAGGACTCAGCAAGGACGAAGCAGACCAGCTTGAAACAAAAATGGTCGCAAATCTCTCATGGGTAACAAGCGGAAAATTCGGTGCTTATACTATCGCAGATTACTATGATATATCGGATTTCGATATCAGCGGTGGATATCTCATTGAGGATGACGCATATTACGATGAAATTTCAAAATTCACTACGAATAATGAAATGAAGCTCATGCTCAAGAGTCCCGAAAATCTCGCATCCAACTCCGATATGATGAACTGGCTCAAGGATTATATCCAGGATATGGAAGATGCAATATACTCCCCGAACAGATATAACTCCGATGGCAAGACATACAGTGACTACATGGATACGGAATCCTTTGTAGACTTCTGGATGGTCAACCAGGTATTCAAAAACGTCGAGCTTCTCTTCAAGAGCTGTTATATGTACAAGGACGTTGGTGAAAAGCTGTATTTCGGACCTATCTGGGATATGGACTGGTCAAGCGGAAACCATGTAAACCTCGGCGGTGACGGTGGAAAGTACAATACATGGTGGCACAGCGAAAGCCAGGACAGAGAATACTGGTACAGAGCTTTGTATAACGACCCGAACTTCATACTCATGCTTTGGGAAAGATGGCAGAACATCGGCGATGAGCTTGATGAAATGATGGCATCCCTCGATAAGCTGTCGGTTGAAATAAAGGCTTCGGCAGACCTCGATAACAGTCGCTGGTGGTACGATCGTTCATATGATGACGAGATAAATATGCTGAAGCACTGGCTCGAAAACAGACGCAAGTGGATGAACGAACAGTTTGAAACACCTGATACTCTTATAAATTCGTTCGGATATTTCGTTGAGAGCAAATCTGTTATCATAAAGAGTGCGGAAATAGTCGGAGATGAGCTTGTGCTGAATATCAAGATGAGCAACAAGTTCCCGACCTGCGAGATACTTGTAAACGGTGAGTCACTCGGAGACGTTACACCTGAGCAGAACACCGTGAAGATACCCGCAGAAAACCTCTATGAGGCAGGAAGATACAACGCAATCGAAATAATTGCAAAGAACTCCGATGGCTCATTCAATGTTATCGGTCAGAGAAGGGGTCAGAACGGCTCCTCGGCAGTAGATGCGGATTACATCTTCTTCAAAAGATAAATAAAAAAAGCTGTCATGGCAAGGCGTATAAAAACCTTACCGTGGCAGCTTTTTATGTTGTCCGAATTATTAAAGAGCCTTTAAGAAACCGAGTATTCTTGCTGTAAGAAGCTCGTGACCTGCATCGTTCGGGTGAAGTCCATCGGGAATGAAGCGTTCACGAATGATGTCAACCTTAGGCTGGATTCCGCTTACCTTGTGAAGGTCGAGTACGGGGATGGAGTAATATTCCGCAACTTCACGGATTATATCAACGTAGGTGTTAAGAGTAGCTACGTTATATGCCTTGTAGCCGTCACCCTTCATGTTGTCCTCGTTGAGTCTGTGAATGGGGGTCATGAAGAAGATAGTCTTGCCGGGGAAGCGTTCAAGAAGTCTTGTCATGAGATAATGGCAGGCTCCGTAGAAGGTATGTACATCACGGTCGTTGAATGTTCCGAGAGGTGCGTCTCCGTGACCGAAGTCGTTTGTGCCGCCGAATACACCGATGATGTCTGCGTCCTCGTCAAGCTCTTCTACTCTTGCACAGAAGTCATTGTCCCATACAGCATTGCCGGAGGTGCCAATCTGACGTGCGATTCTTGTACCGCCGATGCCGTAGTTTTTGGATTCTCTGAAACCGCCTTCTTTGCCGACAAGTGTTACAAAGTGATGTTCAACACCGCTTGTTCCGTGACCCTCGGTAATGCTGTCGCCGAGAAATACAATCTTTTTTCCCTGAAGTTCCATTTCGTATGCCTGCTTTCATTAAAATGTTTTGATTTACTCCGATTTTAACACAATGTATAACTAAAGTCAAGTAAATCTGGATATTTAGAGCAAAATAGAAAATTCTCTTGCTAAGGTTGGGTTTATATGATATAATCGTTGTATTGAAAATCGAAAGGTGACGTATCATGGAAAGAAAATATGCAGAATATGCAACCCAAAAGGCAGTTGAACTTCTCGGTATCGACAGCCCCACGGGATATACAAAAAAAGCAGCTGAATGGGTAAAGAATGAGTTTGAAGCTCTCGGCTTTGAGGCGAAGATTACAGTAAAGGGCGGAGTTGTAGTTGACCTTGGCGGAGAAGATGAAAATGATGCACTTCTTCTTGAGGCTCACACAGATACTCTTGGTTGCATGGTAGCTGAGGTAAAGGGTTCCGGCAGACTCAGACTTACAAACCTCGGTGGTATGAGAGCAGAAAACGCTGAAACCGAAAACGTAAAGGTATACACAAGAGACGGCAAGGTTTATGGAGGTACACTCCAACTTTGCAATGCCTCTGTACACGTTAATGGCAGCTACGGTGATACAAAGAGAAGCTGGAACACAACAGAAGTCCTTCTTGATGAACTTGTAAATTCCGCAGCCGATACAAGAGCTCTCGGAATTGAAGTCGGCGATATAGTAGCATTCAACCCCAGAACAATCGTTACAGAAAGCGGGTATATCAAGAGCAGATTCCTTGACGATAAGCTTTCCGTAGGTATTCTTCTCGGCTTTGCACATTATATAAAGGAAGAAAACATTACTCTCAAGAGACGTACATACCTTCATATCACAGTGTATGAGGAAGTAGGACACGGCGGAGCAGGTTCGGTTCCCGCAGGAGTTACAGAAGCTATCTCGGTAGATATGGGATGCGTAGGTGACGGACTTTCCTGCACCGAAAGACAGGTATCCATCTGTGTAAAGGATTCAGGCGGCCCTTACTCATATGAGGTCGTAGGAAAGCTCATTGAAGCAGCAAAGCGTAAGGAAGCCGACTATGCTGTTGACGTTTATCCTTACTATGGCTCCGACGTAGAAGCTACACTCAACGCAGGTAACGATATCCGTCATGGACTTATCGGTGCGGGTGTTTATGCAAGCCACGGCTACGAGCGTTCTCATATAGACGGTGTTCATAACACTCTCAAGGTTCTCGAAGGCTATCTCGAAATATAATTGAAACCGGCAGGGCGTGAATGGATTAATTTTCATTTCGACCTGCTTTTTCTGTTGCACTGATGCTCTGTATATGCTACAATAAATCTAAGCTATAATAGGGGTGGATGTTATGATATATCTTTCTAATTTTTCTCTCCCGACAAGAAAAAAAGAGGATTTATTCTTTGATTCTATAAGAAATCCTAACTTTAAGACTAAGAACTATCGCACCGTGTATTCTTCCAAATATCCCTTTGACCTTTTCCGTGACCGTGAGCTTCCCACATTTGAGTTTTCCGATATAACGATATTCTGCGGCAATAACGGCAGCGGAAAAAGCACAATTCTTAACGTAATTTCCGAGACACTTGAGCTGAAGAGGGGAACAGTATTCAACAGAAGCGACTTCTTTGAGGATTATCTTGAGCTTTGCGGATATGAATATGCCAATAAATCAATGAAAGCTCCACCGAGAGACAGTATGATAATCACAAGTGACGACGTGTTCGAGAGGGTTCTCGCAACAAGACGACTTAACGATGGCATAGACGACCGCAGAAATGAGCTTATTTCCGAGTATATCACTGCAAGAGACCCAAATCTTGTAAATCAGCTTAACGGACTTGATGATTACGAAAGATGGTCGAAAACAGCCGCACTACGCAAAAAAAGACTTACGCAATCCTCGTATATCAGACAAAATCTCATGGGGAACGTGCAGGAAAGGTCGAACGGCGAGTCAGCCCTTGCATATTTTGTCGAGATGATGCAGGATAATGCACTTTATCTGCTCGATGAGCCTGAAAACAGCCTGTCTCCGCAAAATCAGTTGCAGCTCAAGTATTTTATAGAGGACAGCGTTAGAAATCACGGCTGTCAGTTCATTATATCAACGCATTCTCCGTTCATTCTTTCGCTGAGACGTGCAAAGATATACGACCTCGATATGATACCGCCGATGGAGACACCGTGGACTGAGATTGAAAACGTGCGAACCTACTTTGAGTTTTTTGAAGAATATCGTGATGACTTTGCAGAGTAAAACATATCTTTTTTAACATAATCTATTGAAAAACTAGCGATACTGTTGTATAATTAGTTATATCAAATACCCGAACGGAGGTAAATCATGGAGAAAGTAAGATTCGGTGTGGTCGGTCTCGGTAATATGGGTTCAAGCCACACAAAAAATCTCTTTAATGGAGATATCCCCGGTGCTGAGCTTACGGCTGTGTGCGATATTAAGCCTGAAAGACTCGACTGGGCAAGAGGTGTTTGCGGAGACAAGGTTGCATACTTCGCAGATTCACACGAAATGATAACAAGCGGACTTGTTGATGCGGTAATGATAGCAACTCCGCACTATTTCCACCCCATTATCGGTACGGATGCATTTGAAAACGGACTTCACGTTCTTTCCGAAAAACCGATTGGCGTTTACACAAAGAGCATTTATCCCTTTATGGAAGCTGCTAAAAAGAGTGGCAAGGTGTTCGGTATTATGTACAACCAGCGTACAAACAAGCTCTATCAGAAGATGCGTGAGATGGTACAGAACGGTACACTCGGCGAGCTGAAGAGATGCGTATGGATAATCACCGACTGGTACAGAACACAGGCTTACTACAACAGCGGCGGATGGAGAGCTACATGGGCAGGTGAAGGCGGCGGCGTACTTCTTAACCAGTGCCCGCACAACCTTGACCTTTGGCAGTGGATATTCGGTATGCCTTCTTCAATCTATGCGAACTGTGAATACGGTAAGTATCACGACATCGAAGTAGAAGACGACGTTACCGCTATGGCTAAGTATCCGAACGGTGCAACAGGTGTGTTCATTACAACCACAGGCGAATATCCCGGAACCAACAGACTTGAAATAACCGGTTCAAAGGGTAAACTCGTTTATGAATCCGGCAGACTTACATATACAAAGCTCGATGTTGACGAAAGAGAATTCACATTCTCAACGACCGAAGGCTTTGCTTCTATCGGAAAGACAACCGAGGAAATCGTTATCGAAAACGGCGGTGGAGAACAGCACGTCGGAATCCTCAAGAACTTCACAAACCACATACTCTATGGCGAAGAGCTTCTTGCTCCCGGATATGAGGGTATAAACGGTCTTTCTCTTTCCAATGCTATGATGCTTTCATCATGGACAGGAAAATGGGTAGATCTCCCGAACGACGGTGAAGAATTCTGGTCACATCTCCAGGAAAAAATCAAGACCTCTCGCAGAAAAGAGGACAGCGGTGTTGTCTTTGACACAGAAGGAACCTATGGCAAATAATGCCGCAAATACGACTGACATGACGTGAGTGAATATTACGTATATTTTATGTAATATTGGCGATATATGTATGTTTATTCAAAGGTTTAGTTGTAAAATTTTAAAATAATGTTGATATTTGGTTGACAATGGCGGTTTTTTGTGTTATAACAATATGTAGCACAAAATCGTAGCTCAAAAAATGAAAGGAATTTTATCATGAAGAAAATCTTTGCTCTTCTTCTCGCCGGTCTCACAGCATTCTCAACACTCGCTGTTGCTGCTGCCGCAGAAGACACAACTTCCGTTGTAACAGACGGTCTCGCTGCTTACTATGACGCATCCAACAACACAGGTGCAGGTCAGGATAAGGAAGCTACAACATGGAAGGACGTTTCCGGTAACGGTATCGACTTCGAAATCGACCTCGACGAAAACAACTACTGGACAGACAACGCTTACCACGTAAATTCCGCTTTCTGCTTCTTCGACGATTCTCTTGTAGACGTAGTTAACGGTAACAAGTTCACTGTTGAAATCACTGTTGGTGACTTCCAGGGTCTCGGTACTTCGTTCAACACACTTCTCAACTCCTCTAACGACAACTTCTCTCTCTTCCTCCGTACATCAGGTGACTACATTGAATTCAAGAACTCCAGCAACTCCAGACCTAAGGTTGAAGGCGGTGCTGAACTCGTTAAGAACTCCACTGTAACCATCACATTCGACCTCGATGAAGCTGAATGCAACCTCTACGTTGACGGCGAACTCATCGACCAGCAGTTCCCCGTATCCGCTATCGGTGCAGACACATTCTTCCTTGGTCACCCCGAAGACTCACGTAACTGGACAGGTGACGTTCACAGCGTTCGTTACTACACTGTAGCTCTTACAGCTGATCAGGTTGCTCAGAACGTAGCTGCTGACCAGGCTAAGTACTTCGGTGATGCTGCTGAAGCTCCCGTTGCAGAAACAGAAGCTGTTGCTGAAGAAACAGTTGCAGAAACAGAAGCTGCTGTAGAAGAAACTGTTGCAGAAACAGAAGCTGCTGTAGAAGAAACAGTTGCTGAAACAGTTGCAGAAACAGAAGCTCCTGCTGAAGAAACTGTTGAAGCTGAAGCTCCTCAGACATTCGACTTTGGTGTAGTTGCTGCTGTTGCCGCTATCGTATCCGCTGCTGGTTACGCTGTTTCCAAGAAGTCCAAGTAATTTAAAATTACATATGATTTAGTAAATTCGAGAGGTGGCGATAACTCGTCATCTCTCGTTTTTTATGAGGTATACATGAAATCAATCAGAAAAATTCTCTCAGCAACACTTGCAGCTATCATGATGGCAACACTTGCCGTTTCTGCTTCTGCTGCCGAAGAGATAAAAATTCCCGCTGCTCTTGAATCAAACGTATTTACAGCACCCACTCTCGTAACTGAGATAGGCACACAGGAACAGCTTGATGCAATCGCAACTACCGTTCCCGATACCGCAATATTTAAGGTAAATGATGAAGGTAAGGCTGTCCTCAATGACGGTACTGTTCTCGGTACTGCCACAGAGGTAAACGCACTTGTCGGAAATACAATTCCCGCATTTGAGGTATCAACCGCAGAAGCCCTCAATGCTGTTGTAGCTGACCTCAACGGCTCATCTCTCAAGGATTTCTTCATCGTTTCCGAAAACACAGAGCTTCTTCACACCGCTATTGACAGCTATATCTGGTGCAGAACTGTCCTCCGTGTAAACGATTCCTATAAGAACGAAGATGGTTCCTACGACCTCATGAAGATTCGTGGGGATGCAAACTCAGTCGGATGCCATGTTGTAATTCTTCCTGCCGAGATATCAGACCGTTATAATGCTGACTATCTTGAAAGACGTCTTATCGGCGTATGGACAACAGCTCCCGATACCGAATACGGCAATATGTCTGCTATACTTTCAGGCGGTAACGGTATTATTACCTCCGATATCAGCGGTGCAAAGGCTGCTCTTGTAAATAACTTTGAGAAGAATACCATGACTCGTCAGATATACATCATTGGACACCGTGGTATGCCCGGTTTATACCCCGAAAACACAATCGAAGGATCTGTACTCGCTATCGAAGCAGGTGCGGATACCGTTGAAAACGACATCTACATCACAAAGGATGGCGTTATCGTTATCATGCACGACGGCGACATCAGCCGTACTACAAACGGTGCCGGCAACATCGAGGACTTTACACTCGAACAGCTCAAGAATTATTATGTAGATACAATGCCTGAGTACACTGAATGGAAGATTCCCACACTTGAAGAATATTTCGTTGAGTGGAAAAAGATGGATACATCAAAGCAGCTGTTTGTTGAGATAAAGTCAGGCAAAGCAGAGCTTATCGACGAGTTCATTCGCCTTGTAAATGAATACGAAATCGCAGACCAGGTCAGTGTTATCACATTCTCTCAGGATCAGATTAAGCGTCTTCATGCTGCGTTCCCTGAAATGTCTATCGGATTCCTCACAAGCGGTATCATCAATGACAGCGAACAGTCAACATTCAAGACCATAATTCGCTCCGTACAGAAGCTCGAAACAACCTTCAACCACAACTACGATGGCGTAGATGCTGACTATGTACGTACACTTAACGCTCACGGTATCACACACTGGCCGTGGACATACAACGATCAGGGTACATTTATGAAGCAGTTCCTCACAGGTATCAACGGTATGACTACAAACTATTCATACTGGGTAAGTGATACAGCGAAGTATTGTTTCGTAGGTGACGGACTTACCACTACTGAGATTCAGATAGGTGCAGGTCAGACTCTTACAGAAGTATTCAGCACAATGACATACAACGGTACAGTAGGCAATGATGCTGAAATTCACATCGTATCAGGTGGCGATAACCTTACAGCTGACGGAAACAGCCTTACCGGTACTAATGTTGGTGAAGCGTATGTTTATGCAACCTACAAGACCAACGTGATAAACAAGCCTATCCGTGCGACAAGCGGACTTATCAAGGTAAATGTTACCGAAGAATTTGTTGAAGTTGCTCCCAAGGTTGAAGAAACAGAGGCTGAAACTGTTGCTGAAACCGAAGCAGAGACTGTCGCAGAAACAGTGGCTGAAACTGAGGCAGAAACCGCAGCTGAGACTGTAAATGAGACAGTAGCTGAAACAGCGGCTGAATCTGCCAATGAAAACACAAACAATACCGAAAAGAAGAGCAATACTCCCGTAGTTGTTGCCGTTCTTGCGGTAATCGTTGTTGCAGCAGGTGTTTGTGTCGCTCTTGCATTCAAGTTCAAGAAGAAAAACTAATTAAGACATAACAAAAGATGGCAATGCGTCAGGTTGGTTCCTGATACATAGCCATCTTTTTTTGTTGTTATCTCATTTCGGAGTCAGCTTTCTTGAGAAGCTCGATTATGCCGAGATGCTGAGGACAGATACCTTCGCAAGCACCGCATTCAACGCACTTGTCTGCTCCGTGACCCTCTTCACAAAGTCTCTTGTAGTCACCGTTTCCCTGGAGAGGCTCGTTGTAAAGGAAGCGGTTGTTCCAAATAGCGAAGATTCTCGGAATATCAACGCCGTTGGGACATGGCATACAATAACGACATCCTGTGCATCCTACCTTTGTACGGCTTCTGTATGCTTCACGTACGTTTGCGATAAGCTCTTCTTCTGCGGGAGTCATGATTCCTATTTCGCAGCGGTTGAATATCGCAAGGTTATCCTCGCACTGTTCCATAGATGTAACACCTGAGAGAACTGTCGCAACCTCAGGATGATTACATAGCCATCTGAATGCCCATTCTACGGGAGAACGCTTTTCAGGGAATGCATCGTAAAGTGCCTGTACGTTGTCGGGAGCCTTTGCAAGCTTACCGCCGAGAAGTCCTTCCATGATAACTACCGGAATACCCTTTGAACCTGCGTATTCGAGACCCTTCTTTGTAGCCTGGTTTTCAATATCCATGTAGTTGTACTGAATCTGGCACATATCCCAGTCGTAGGAGTCTACTATATCGATGAACGCATCATAGTTGTCATGGAATGAGAAGCAAGCGTATTTGATTTTACCGGAAGCCTTTGCTCTTGTAAGGAATTCTCTGATACCGAGGTCACGCACCTTTGCCCATGTATCATGATTGAGTGAATGAACAAGGTAGAAGTCGATGTGGTCAGTTTCGAGATTTGCAAGCTGCTCATCAAGAAGTCTATCCATGTCTTCGGGAGTGTGAATATCCCATGTAGGTATCTTTGTTGCAAGGTATACCTTTTCTCTGTAACCGTCACGGAGAGCATGAGCTACGGCAGCCTCATTGTTTCTTCCTGAATATACATATGCGGTGTCGATGTAGTTTACGCCGTTGTCGATAGCGTGACGGATAACGGGAGTGGATATTTCCTCGTTTACCTTACCGTTTTCGAGACAAGGGAATCTCATGCAACCTACGCCGAACGCTGACAGCTCAATACCGAGCTTATTAATCTTTCTGTACTGCATTTTCGTTTCCTTTCATGATAGAAGTTAATTCATTATATATCATTGACTAATTCATTTCAAGACGAAAATGTGAATTTTAAAAAAAACATCGACAGAATTTAGAAAATATCTTCAACGAATATAGCGTTGGTGTTTGCGTGACAGCCGTGGTCATCAATAACGTCAATACGGAAATATACGTCGTCGGGTTCTATCTTGAATTTAGCTTCACAAACGCTTTCACCGTAGAATGCTGTTTTGTAAAGTACCTTTCTTCTTCCGCAGAGGTAAGCGATTCTGTGTGCGGGGGATGTGGTTATGTAAGCGTAGCCATCCTCTACACGGAAAGACTTGATTTCGGGACCTGTGGAGCAGTAGAACTTACCTTCTTCAAGAGCCTTTGTAATAGCTTCATATTCGAGCTTTTCTGCGAAGATTGAAACCCAACCGCCGAAGCAGTCACTTGCAGGATTGGTTTCAAAGTTTTCGCCCTTGCCGTGGTTGTCGTCCGCTGCGATACAGAATATCTTCTTACCCTGGAGCAGGAAGTCATCGTAGCAGTGGCTGTTGTAGTCATCGTAGCCCGCAGCGTAGCAGCCTGTGTTGAAGATTTCCATTGCATCCATTCCCTCGTAGCCTGAGTAACGGGGATAGTTTTCCATAGACCATGACGGATGGTTGTAGGTTACAAAGAATCCTGCCTCATGACCACGCTTCATAATGTCAGATACGCCCTCGTGAGTGTAGTGACGTACATAATCGGTGTCGGGGAGCTTGAGTTCGGGAATGTAATTTCTTGCATTGCCCCAAACATTGCCCTCAGTTGTGCATACCTGGTTAAGATTGTCTTTTTTCTTTGCTACAAAGCAGATGTGTGCAACGTGAGTTACGCTGTAATCCTTGCAGTTCGGCTCGTTTGCTTCAAGCTCATATCCGTTCAGAGCTACGAAGTTTTCGTCACAGAGGTCACTGTGGTCGAGAAGTGCGTTGTGGTCAGTGTACGCAACTACCGAGTAGCCGTGCTTCATGTAGAGCTGTTTTATCTCCTCCGGTGTGTTCTGTCCATCGGAGATAGTGCTGTGGCAGTGAAGATTTGCCTTGTAGGATTTTCCTGAAAGTTCAAAATTTTTCATTTTTGTTCCCTTTCTATTTTATAATACCGTATATCAGCGGTAATTTATCAGGTTCTGTATCAGAATATTTTATCGACGAGAGAAGTATTTTTTCACCCTCATCGAGTTTTGCTTTACTTGATGAATAAAGTATGGCTATGACCTCGCTTTTATCCGTATGTTCGCCCGTGTTTTTCTTTAGAACTATTCCGGCTCCAAGGTCTATTGTGTCGCTTTTGCTTATTCTTCCGGCACCGAGAACACAGGCAGCATGACCTACGACCTCTGCGTCAATGTGGGAGATGTAGCCGTCACACGGAGCCTCTACTTCTCTTGTGTACGGTGCAATGGGAAGGGCGTTGTTTTCGAGCTGTTTTATGTCACCACCCTGAGCAGATATCCACTCAAGCATTTTTTCGTATGCTTTACCTGATTCAAGTACAGCAGTGGCTTGCATTAGTGAGTAGTTGTGGTCTTTGCCGTATGCGAGCGAGTACATTTCTGCCGCAAGCTCAAGGCATAATGTGCGTAGGTCACCTTTTTCTTCGTTACGCAGAATACGTACAGCTTCGAGAACCTCAAGCGAGTTTCCGATAGAATGTCCGAGAGGTCTGTCCATGTTCGTTATAAGTGCGGAAACGTGCCTGTCGTTCATTTTGCCTATCTTTACCATCTCACGTGCAAGCTCTTCCGCATCTGTCGGAGTTTTCATGAAAGCACCGCTTCCACATTTTACGTCGAGAACGATGTTTTCAGCACCTGCCGCCAACTTTTTTGACATTATACTCGATACGATAAGCGGAAGTGAATCTACGGTTGCCGTTACATCACGCAGAGCATACAGCTTTTTGTCGGCAGGAGTCAGGTTTCCAGTTTGACCGATAACCGCTATGCCTATACGCTTTACTTGTGCGAGAAATTCTTCTTCCGTAAGGGAGGTTCTGTAACCTGAGATAGATTCGAGTTTGTCTATCGTACCGCCTGTGTGACCAAGCCCACGTCCCGACATTTTAGCAACACTGAGTCCGAGAGCCGCTGCAATAGGAGCTACGATAAGGGTGGTTTTGTCACCGACTCCACCTGTGCTGTGCTTATCAGCCGTGTTTTTAAGTGACGATAGGTCGATTTTGTCACCGGAATCCGTTATGCAGCGTGTCAGTGCGGAGGTTTCACGTTCGTTCATTCCGGTGAAGCATACCGCCATGCACAAAGCCGCAGCCTGATAATCGGGAATATCTCCATTTGTGAATCCGTCAATGAAGAACTTTATCTCAGAATCGGTAAGCTCCTCACCGTGACGCTTTTTCAGAATTATATCGTACATCCGCATAGCACTACCTCCGATAATTTAAGATAAATCGAGTGGAGAGAAAGAGAATGGCAGAAGCTCGGCAAGTGTATGCTCCTCAACTGTCTCTCCGTTGTGGAATACTAATGTAAAATCGTCCGTACAGAATTCACGCATAACCTGTCGGCAAACTCCGCACGGATATGTGAATGAGGTAATGACTCCGTTTTTGCCGCCGACTATCGCTATTTTGTCAAATTCACGCACACCGTCACGCACGGCAGAGAAGAATGCCACTCTTTCGGCACATATAGTCGGTGTATATGAAGCGTTTTCTATGTTGCATCCCGTGTAGACACGACCGTCCTTTGTCAGAAGTGCGGCACCTACCTTAAATCCCGAATACGGTGCATATGCGTTTTTCATTGCTTCTTTTGCAAGTGCGATAAGGTGTTCAGAGTTCATATTCCCTCCGTTTAGTCGTCGTTTTCGTCTTTTTCGTACAGAGCCGCAACAACATCGTCCTCGCATATTTTCATCAGGTCATCACGTGACACGCTTTCAAGTGCTGCGATACGGTTTGCCTGCTCGGTAAGGATTTTCTCAAACGTGTTGCGGACTCCTCTTGCGTTACCGAATTCTCCTGCTCCCTCGGAAACAAGTGTGAAGTATTCCTTGATTTTGTCCTCTGCGGAAGTGTCGAGAATGTAACAGCTCTTTTTGCAGTTTAGCTTGAATATTGAGAACATTTCATCGGCTGTGTAGTCGGCGAAGTCTATGTATTTGTTGAAGCGTGAACGTAGACCCGGATTTGAGTCTATAAACTGCTCCATGAGGTCTGTATATCCTGCCACAATCACTACAAGATCGGCACGATTGTCTTCCATTGCTTTGAGAATGGTGTCAACTGCCTCGTAACCGAAGTCGTTTTCGGTTTTTGATGTGAGCGTGTATGCTTCATCTATGAAAAGTACACCACCCATAGCACTTTCAAGTACCTTTGAGGTCTTTATTGCGGTCTGACCGATGTATCCGGCAACAAGTCCGCTTCTGTCAACCTCAGTAAGAGTTCCCTTTGAAAGAAGTCCCAGTGAATGATATACTCTTGCCATGAAGCGTGCTATCATTGTCTTGCCTGTTCCGGGATATCCCGAAAAAACAAGGTGCAGTGACATATCGGGATTCGGCAGGTCGTTGTCAATGCGAAGCTTATATACGGTCGCCATGTTTATTAGATTTTTGACTTCCTTTTTAACTTCATCCAGTCCGATATAGGAGTCAAGCTCCTTTTTTAAATCCTCTATGTTTTCCTTTGGTGGAATTTCTTCTTCTTCAGAAGTAGGTGGAGTTACGGTTGCACCATCCGATGCCTTTGTAAGGTCGTTTTTTGCCGAGTTTACAGCTACTGAACTGTTTGAGGATTCAACCCTTGTCGGAGTCTGTGCGGTTGGCTTGGCGTTTTTTGATGTCGTGTCTGTGTTAACACTTCTTGAAGCCCCCCAGATATCGTCGCTCAGTCTGCGGATATTGTTTTCGGTCATTTTTCGGATAAGCTCAAGCTGTGCGGATATTATCTCGTCTTTTTTTTCGGAATTTGTTTTGTTGTCTATCATTTTATTTAACTACGCCTTTTTTCAGAATTACGTTTGCGTAAATTGCACTTTCGCCTGTTACAACTACCGCATATGCCTTTTTTGCCCTTTCGTAAAACTCAAATCTTTCGAGAAATACGGGTTCTTTGTCGGTGTACTGTCCTGCTATCTTTTTGTATTCTTCCCATATCGGAATGTCGAGGTAACGGTCTTTTTCCGTCTTATCCATGAGATATACATTGTTGTCGTATTCATCGAGAGGGAAAAGCTCAAGTACGGCACTCATAAGCTCAGGAACACCGCAGGCATCGGAACGAAGCACGATTCTGCCTATACTTTCACCGGGAAAATTGCCGTCGGAGAAAACTATTTCGTCTCCGTGTCCCATTTTGTTGAGAATCATAAGAAGTTCGGGAGAGATTATCTTGTTTATTCCTTTAAGCATAACAGCCTCCATCAGCATTTGTTACAGTAATATAGTAGTGTAGTTACATTTTAGCATAGCTATGCACAAAAATCAATAGATATATTAAACCTGCGAATTATGTAAAATCATGTTGACAATTTTAAAAAATATAGGTATAATTTAAGTATTACGATTTATTCAGGAGAAAACACAATGCTAAAAAGATTTATGGCTTACTACAAGCCACATAAGCTCGTGTTCGCACTCGATATGCTGTCATCCCTTGGTGTTGCCATCATTGGTATAGTATATCCTATGGTCACACGAACTATGCTCAACGACCTCATACCGAACCGTAACTATCGCATGGTCGTTATTTTCGGTATGACATTACTTATGCTATATGCGATGAAGATGGGGCTGAACTACTTCATCCAGTATGCAGGTCACGTTATGGGTGTAAAAATGCAGGCTCAAATGAGACGTGATATGTTTGAACACCTTGAAAAGCTCCCGTACAGCTTCTACGATAACCATGAGACCGGTAAAATAATGTCACGTATGACAAACGACCTTATGGATATAAGTGAGCTTGCACACCACGGTCCTGAGAATATCATAATATCGACCCTTTCCGTGGTTCTTTCCTTTGTTTATCTGGCAAGCATCAACATTTACCTCACACTCATCATTTTCTGTGCAGTACCGCTTCTTCTTGTAATAGCTATGTTCCTCAGAAAAAAGATGCGTCAGGCTTTTACAGATTCACGTAAGTCCGTTGCCGTAATCAATGCCGCACTTGAAAGCAGTATCTCAGGTATCAGAGTTACAAAGGCGTTCACAAATGCGGATAAGGAATCCGAAAAGTTTGAAGAGGGTAATGAGTCTTTCGTTAAGGCGAGAAGTGAAGCATATCAGGCTATGGGTCAGTTTCAATCCGGTACAACATTTGTAACAGATGTGTTCAACGTAATTGTACTTATCGCAGGCGGCTTCTTCCTTTATAACGGAAAGATATCGTTCGGTGACTATTCCGCATTCGTTGTATCTGTAAATATGTTTATTTCTCCCGTTATGACGCTCATAAACTTCATGGAGCAGTATCAGAACGGTGTAACAGGCTTTGAAAGATTCATCGAGATAATAGACGAAGAGCCCGAAGCAGACTCTCCGAATGCTGTCGATATCGGTGATGTAAAGGGTCATATCGAAATTAAGGATGTTTCCTATGCCTATACAGCTGAGGAATGCGAGGAAGAAAAGGAAGTTATTGACCACCTTTCACTTGATATAAAGCAGGGTGAAACCTTTGCTCTTGTAGGTCCGTCAGGTGGAGGAAAAACTACACTATGTCACCTCATCCCGCATTTCTATGATATCAAAAAGGGTCAGATACTTATTGACGGTCATGATATCCACGACGTAACTATGGAGTCTCTCAGACGTAATATCGGTATCGTTCAGCAGGATATATACCTCTTTAATGCAAGTATAAAGGAAAATATCCTCTACGGCAGACTTGATGCGACAGACGAGGAAGTTATAGAGGCGGCAAAGCGTGCGAATATCCACGATTACATTATGACTCTCGAAAACGGCTATGCAACCGTGATAGGCGAGCGTGGTGTTCGTCTCTCCGGCGGTCAGAAGCAGAGATTATCTATCGCACGTGTATTCCTCAAGAATCCTCCGATACTCATTCTGGACGAAGCTACAAGTGCTCTTGACAACACAACCGAGATACTTATCCAGAAGTCGCTTGATGACCTTTGTAAGGGCAGAACGACCCTTGTGGTGGCTCACAGACTCTCCACAATAAAGAATGCGGATGAGATAGCCGTTATATCCGAGGGTAAAATCGCAGAGCAGGGAAGCCATGAACAGCTTATGGCAAAGGGTGGTATCTACTCCGACCTTTATAAGCTCCAGTTCCGTGCAAACACAGGCGAGGATATCGCATAATTTTAAAAAATTAAAACAGCATAACAAAGATGGGAAGTACATGACACAAATCATGTTGCTTCCCATTTTTTATATGTAATTTCTTTATATTTGTTTGTCAAAAAGTGAATATATATGGATTTTTCGGTAGAAATATGGTATAATACATTCTAGAACATATTTTAAGAAGGGAGGTGTCGGAATGTCTCAAAGAAAGACCAACAGCAGTATACTCGGTGTGAAATCAGCTGTCGAGGGAGTTTGTTCATGTGCAAATTTCGAGAAAGAATGTCTGACCTTACCTACAAAAGAGGGAGCACAGATATCAATGACGGGCGAAGCGACTGCCTGCGGTAACGTGTTCAGGATAGATGACAAACGCCTTTCAAATATGCTTAGGCTTATTACACCCCTTAAAAATATGCGTGAGAGTGACGCTGATGTTTTTGCTGCACGCCATCGTTTTTTGCTCCTCTGTGGGGATAGAACCACCGGAGTTGACAGAACTGTTGCGATAGTCGGTGCATTGAACGAAATGGTGCGTTCGGGAGTGACAAAAATAGTTCTATGTACGGATGACCCTGCTGAAAGGCATTCTCTCGTGGAGTCTCTTGAGGTCATGAAAAATGCGTTCGGAGTTACATCGTATATCCCACATTCCTATGATGACGGTTCAAAATATACTTTGTCTGCCTCTGTATATTCTTTTCTTGCGTCTCCCAAACCTGAGGTTCTTGTGATAGGTCGTGACTGCATTACAAAGCGGACTAATCTCGTGCGTCAAAAGCATAACGGTGAGGATTCACTGACTGAGCTTATCGCAAAGCTGCACCCTGTTGTTGTGACTGCAAGCAAAAAGATATCAACCGGTCGTTCACTTGCTGAGATATGCAAAATATTCGAGCCTGCGTGTACGTTTGTGTTCTGTGATGAGGTGAAAAGACTGCGTGATGCGGTTATATTTGTTCCGGAAATGCGTACCGAAGAGGAGAAAAAGGTCGAAATTGAGGACTCGCCGGAACAACTCAGTATATGCT
>CAYTLG010000003.1:0-3790 GCA_964438725.1 uncultured Ruminococcus sp.
ATATAATTATTCTGAATAATTGCTGTCATAACAACAAGAGGATATATAAATGATAAAGATTCTGCACACGGGGGACATACACCTCGACAGCCCGTTCTCATCGCTCACCTCACGTCAGGCAGAGGTCAGACGCAACGAGCTTCGTGCCGCATTTACGTCAATGATGACCTACGCAAAGATGAACAACACCGATATGATTGTCATTGCCGGCGACTGCTTTGATGCCGAATATGTGACACGTGAAACTCTTGCTCTGCTTTACCGTGAGTTTGAGAATTACAAAAAGCCTGTGTTCATCTGCACGGGAAATCACGACCCTGCTACTGAAAAAAGCGTATGGATGCGTGACATATTCCCTGACAATGTCCATGTATTCAAGTCACATGAAGTTGAAAGGGTATCACTGCCCGATATTCCCGTAGATGTATACGGCTTCGGCTTTACTTCTCGTGAGATGGAGGACGTTCCGATACGCTCATATACGGTGGAAGATAAAACAAGGGTAAACGTCCTTCTCTGTCATGCCGACATGGTCACAGGAAAAAGAGGTACCTGCTGCCCTATGACTGTCGAGGATATATATTCATTCGGAGCAGACTACACCGCACTCGGTCATATACACAATCCATCTTCGCTTGATATGGGCGAGGACTGCCGTATGAGCTACTGCGGATGCCTTGAGGGACGTTCTTTCGATGAAATCGGTGCAAAGGGTGCTTGTATTATTCAGATAAACAAGATTGGCGAGGACTCCGATGTTATGCTGAAACGTGTAAGGTTCTCCAAAAGACGCTATGAAAAAGGCGAGCTTGACATAACAGGAGCAGATTCAACCTCAGCAGTTTTACGCATGGTATCGGAATACATATCCTCCAACAGATTAGGAGACGACACGCTTCTTTCGCTGAGACTTACGGGTGAATTATCTCCGGATGTGATGATAGACACTGAAAGCATAGAAAACTCAGGCCACGGACTGTTTCTTCTCAAGGTAGAGGACGGCACTTCTCCAGAACTTAACGAAGAATCACTCATGCACGACCTTTCGATAAAGGGTGAGATATACCGCAGTCTCCTTCCAAAGCTGAACTCAGAGGACACCAGAGAGCGAGAAGTTGCTTCACGTGCTTTGAGATATGCTTTTTCCGCACTCTCAGGTGAGAATATAATATAGAGGGTCAAAAATGTATATAAAATCTCTGCACATTATATCGTTCGGAGGTCTTAAAAACCGTGATATCGAGCTTTCCGATGGGGTGAACCTCATTTTCGGCGGCAATGAATCGGGAAAGACTTCTGCTGCGATGTTCATAAAATTTATTTTTTACGGACTCAACCCAAAATCCGTAAAGGGTACTCCATCCGAGAGACAGCGTTTTGTCAATCGTGACACGATGCAGGCCGCCGGATTCATGATTATCGAAAATGATTCTCATGTATCCTACCGACTCGAAAGAACGCTGATACTCTCCGACTCCTCCCCGGCACGTGAAAAGGTTAGAATAATCAACCTATCCACAGGAGAAACTATCGCTTCACAGGAACCCGGCGAATACCTCCTTGGAGTGCCGGAAGATATTTTCGTTTCGACCTGCTTTGTTTCTCAATCCGCACCGATAAAGCCGGACAACACTAAAATCGACAGTACCGCTCTTTCCGCTGAGTCCTCCGAAAATCTGCTTACATCGGCGAACGAAAACATAGACGTAAAGCGTGGTGTAAAGAAGCTGAATGAACTCAGACGTGAGCTTTGCCACAAAAACGGAAACGGCGGTGAAATCTCCGAGCTGAAAGAAAAACGAGCCGCACTTGCCGCTGAGCTTGAAAAAACAGCCGAGCGTTCAGCTGAAATTATTTCAACAGGCATTTCGCTTGACGACATAAACCACCGTCTCAGTGAGCTTGAAGAGGCACATGACACCTACAACGAGATGTTCGCTGCCATCGACAAGATAGTTTTAAAAAGACGTATAGATGCACTGAATCAGGCGAAAGTCAAGCTGAGTGCCGTAAAAAGCAAGCTGGACGAGATAGACCGCACAGTACCACAGGAAACCGAAGCTGCACTCTCCAATGCCGAACGTGACATACACAGCTATGACGAGCTTATAGTAGCGTTTGACGATGATTACTCCGACTTTGAAGAGGACAGCAGTGTTGACACTTCATCCACCTCAGCCGCTGATGATGACCTCGACTATGCTGCCACACTGAGCAGCGATGCACACACAAATCTTGCACTTTCCATAGCAATGTATGTCGGTGGAGTCATAGGAATTATTGCGTTTGCGGTGATGTACTTCTTCAACACGGACATTTACTCGATACCGCTGATTATTTCGCTTGCTCTGGTCACTCTCGGAACGGTGTTTATTTTTAAATACAAAACCGCCAAGGAACAGCTTTACGACATTCTCGACAAGTGGGGTGCCGAATCATATGACGAGCTTGAGGACGTAATGAACGACCGCCTGAACGTCATGAACAACCGCAAAAAAGAAGCAGACGAACGCTCCGAACGAAACAAAAACGCCGACAATGCAAAATTACGCTTTGATGCGGCTGAATCATTCGTTCTTTCACTTGCAGACCGTCTTTCGGTTGAGCATGAGGACAGCATTTACGACACGATAGCGGACATACGCTTAATAATAAACGAAGCCTCAAAGAAAAGAAGCGAGCTAACACTTCTTGCCGAAAAGCTATCGGGTAGAATTGATGCACTCAGTGAGCTTACAGACGGAATTGACATTCTTTCAGCCGATGCCGAAGCACAGAAAATCCTCTCGACCGACATTGGAAAAGCAGCGGCTGCCATTGATTCCGAAAAGCTGAAAGAGCTGAACCGTGAGCGTGACTTTACCGAAAATGCTCTTAAATCCGCACAAAAGCGTAAACAAGCACTTGAAGAAAAGCTCCTTTCACTCGGAAAGCTGAATCACACTCCCGACGAATACCGCTCAATGATAAACTCACTTGATGAAGCAATAGACGAGCTTACACTCAGACACGATGCCTGCGAGCTTGCACTTGAAGCGATAAATTCAGCAGGTGAAAACATGAAATGCGGAATAAACGTCCGTCTTGCAAAATCGGCCTCGGAAATAATACGAAGCTGTACTCCGCACGACAATATTGCACTTGATTCTTCACTTTCGCCCACTCTTTCATCCGGAAATACTCTGCTCTCCCCCGAAATTCTTTCAAGAGGCACTGCGGATATAACATATCTCAGCATAAGAAACGCTCTTTGCGGTGAGATGTTCCCGACAGAAAGACCCGTCACGGTATTTGACGAATGCTTTGCACACATAGACCTTGAACGTACTCGCAACTTCATACGTGCGTTATCGCTCAGTTCATCCTCAGGACAGTATCTCATTCTGACCTGTCGTGCGGACGAACTTGAAACGGCACGTTCACTCGGACTCTCGACAATAAAGATGTAAAATAAAAACTCCCACTTCTAATACGCTAAAACGTGTTCGGAACGGGAGCTTTTTATTATTCAAGCAAAGCAAAAGAACCCAAGGTATCGTTCTTGAGTTCCTCTGCCAATATATTTTTTAAAGGAGTGCCAGTTTAACTAATGTTATCTGCTCTTCTTAGATACAGCGTAACCAGCTGCGGATACTGCTGCAACTACTGCTGCGATAACGCCAGCATCGAATGTCTGAGGAGCTTCTGTTTCAACAGTTTCTTCTGCAGGAGCTTCTGTTTCAACAACTTCTTCTGCGGGAGCTTCTGTCTCTTCAACGGGAGCTTCTGTTTCAGCTACAGTTTCTTCAGC
>CAYTLG010000003.1:3890-33117 GCA_964438725.1 uncultured Ruminococcus sp.
CGGGAGCTTCTGTCTCTTCAACGGGAGCTTCTGTTTCAGCTACAGTTTCTTCAGCAGGAGCTTCTGTTTCTTCAGCAGCTGCATCAGGAGCGGGGAATGCTTCTACAACGCCGTCTTCCGGATAACCGTAAAGTTCAACTTCTGCAACGTCACCGTGGCTGAGCATGTTGTAGTAACGATAGTACTGGTAAGCAACACCGGGTTCGTCGAACTCGTCCTGCTCAACTTCGTACCATGTGAATTCTGTAGCTTCGTCAAGGCTCATCCAAACGTCTGTCCAGCTTTCTTCATCGTCGGGAGTGTTTGTACCCTGGATGGTAGCACCGTAGTAACGACCGAGGTTATCTGCACGAGGATGGATAACGATCTTTGTGATAACGTAGGGCTTACCTGCGTCTACACCACAGTAACCGTCAGCTGTTCCGAGCGGGTCGAAGAATGTAGCGGTGTCACCGTCGAATGCAGCAGCACGACCTGCGTTAGCGTTTCCACCCCAACCTGTTTCGTTACCGATAAGGCTACCTGCGATGATTACGGAACCTTCGGGAGCTGTTGTGCCGGATGCCGGATATGCAGCAGCGGGAACTTCAGCAGATGCTGTAACAGCAAAAGAAGCTGCTAATACAGTACCGAGAATAACTGAGAATAACTTTTTCATGAGAATACTCTCCTTAAATATAAAATGTCGTATGTAAGAAATACTTAGTGTATCTCTTAGACTGCCTTTATTTTACCACATCTCTTTGTGTTTGTCAAGAATAAACCAACGATTTGTGAATTTTTTGAAGATAAATTTTCGACTATTTTTGTAGCATTCGTCATTGTGTTATTTTTTTATCATTTTTATCACTCAATTTGACCAATTTACATAATTGCACAAACAAATCACAACTGTATTTTTAAATCACATACGTCAAATACAAACAAAAAGAGTCGATGATAATCACCGACTCTTATGCAATTCAATCAAGAATTAGTTTCTCTTCTTGGAGATAGCGTAACCGATAGCGGAAACTGCTGCTGCAGCTGCTGCTACGATACCAGCGTCAAATGTCTGAGGAGCTTCTGTTTCAACAACTTCTTCTGCAGGAGCTTCTGTTTCTTCAACGGTTTCTTCTGCGGGAGCTTCTGTTTCAACAACTTCTTCTACGGGAGCTTCTGTTTCAGCAACAGTTTCTTCAGCAGGAGCTTCTGTTTCAGCAACAGTTTCTTCAGCAGGAGCTTCTGTTTCAGCAGCTACTGTTTCGAACACGCCGTCTTCCGGATAACCGTAAAGTTCAACTTCTGCAACGTCACCGTGGCTGAGCATGTTGTAGTAACGATAGTACTGGTAAGCAACACCGGGTTCGTCGAACTCGTCCTGCTCAACTTCGTACCATGTGAATTCTGTAGCTTCGTCAAGGCTCATCCAAACGTCTGTCCAGCTTTCTTCATCGTCGGGAGTGTTTGTACCCTGGATGGTAGCACCGTAGTAACGAGCGAGCTGAGCGTCACGAGGATGGATAACGATCTTTGTGAGAACCCAGGGCTTACCTGCGTCTACACCACAGAAACCATTACCTGTTCCGAGCGGGTCGAAGAATGTAGCAGTGTCACCGTCGAATGCAGCAGCACGACCTGTGTTAGCATTGTCACCCCAACCTGTTTCGTTACCAACGAGGTTAGTGTTAGGAATAATTACGGAGCCTTCGGGAACTTCAACGCCGGATGAAGGATATGCTGTCTTTTCAGCAGCAACTTCGTCCTTTGTCTTACGAACAACGATGCTCTTTACTTCGTAGCCTGTACCTGTAACGGTAAGTCTGATGAGACGAGCAGTACCAGCGTTTAATTCAACAACTGTAACAGCGTCTGTGTTACCGGTAACTGTTGTCTGGTCAGCGTAACCATCTGTGGGCTGAGACTTTGTTGCGAGAACGAAATCGGAAGGAACATTTTCACCCCATGTGATCTCGTAGTAACCGAGAGGAAGGATATTATTGAGGTCGATTTCGATAACTGTTGTGCCAGCTGCTTCGTCTACAACTGCTTCAGAGTATGTAGCGTCAGCGGCATAGTTAGCAAGGTCAGCTGCGGATGCTGTGAGAGCAAAAGAACCGAGCATGAGACCTGCTACGAGAACTGCAAGTAACTTTTTCATGATGCAAGTCACTCCTTAAAAAATTAAAAATATCTGCTGGTTTGAAGATATAAATCCCCAAATCTTATGCACGGTCAATTGTAGCATAACTAATTGATGTTTGTCAATAGTTTCCCGTTTTTTTGTTGCGTATTACACATTTTAAACTCACAAACTACTATTCTTTACACAAATTTGCTATGCATTTATAAAACCGACAAATTATTTTTTAATAATTTGCTTTATCAGTTTATTGTGATAAGGTTATCGAATATTTCTGCGTGCTCTTTGAGCTTGGTTTCGTTACCAACTGTGCAGATATATCCCTGTTCGCAGGTCTTATCGTACATTTCGGCGATTTCCTTGAACTGTTCCTTTGTGATGTCGAGCATTTCGCATCTTTCACGTACAGCCTCCTCATATGTAAAGCCTGTCATGTATGCACTGAACGAACGTCTTGCCTTACCGGGGTTGGAAACGGGTCTTTCGTAGCCGGAGAATGCACCGATAATGAACTTTGTGAGTTCTTTTTCGCTGAATTCATAGTTTCTTACAAATTCGCCTGTACCCTTGAATACATTATAGCTTTCGGTGAGCTTCGGGTCACGGTATGTGGAATATGTAAGGTTTCCTGTGCTTGAAGCGAAATATGCACCACAGCCGTAAGCACCGCCGTGAACTCTGATCTGCTGATAGAGGTAGTCTACATTTACTGCGGACTGAACTACTCTGCAAGCACCGTTGTACTTGAGTCCTGCAAAGCCGAGGTTACCTGCCTGAGCAACATACTGAACCTGTGACGGAATAAGGATACCCTCATTCTTCTTTGTGGGAACGTAATCAACAAATTCGCCGAGTGAGCCGTGTTCTACCGCACCGATAGCAGCACCGAATTCGGGGAGCTTTTCGTTGAGTATTTCGATTCCCTTTTCGTCAGAGGTAAGGTCGAGGAACATATTAGCAGGATTGAAGATGTAGTTCTTTACTGCGTTGAGCTTTTCGATGAATTCATCAGCCTTTTCATCCCAGTTATCGAGAAGGTCGCAGAGGAAGAGATAGAAGTCGATACCGCCCATATCCTGGCAGTAGCATTCATACTTAGAGAAGTAGGAACGAGCTCTTGCACCCGCTACGGAGTTACCGTTGTTGATTATCTCATTCTTCTTGCCGGCCTTTTCTTCTGTAAGAAGGTCACGGATTCTCTTCTTGTCATCTATCTTAGATGTAAGAACAATTTCTTCCGCAAGCTCAAGTGCATATGCGGTCTTATCGGACATCATCTTTGTATAGATACCGTAGAGAGGAATGTAATCATCAAGTGTATTATGCTTAACGTATGTGGAGGGACCAAACCAGATTCCACCGAGGTTAAGGAGCTTATCGAAGTTAAGTTCATTATATGTGTGCTTTGCGGTATCAACTCTACCGAGGATGCAGCCGAGAAGTGACATATAAGGAACATATTCACGCGGGAGCTTACCCATATTGAAGTAGAGGTTAGCGTAGGTAATACCGTTTGTATCAACATCATGATATACGGTCTTTACTCCGCCGACTGTTTTTTCTTCGTTGTAGTAAGGAATTGTCTCACGGGAGATATCGCTTCTTTCGAGTGAAGGAATGCAGTTCTGTTCTTCTTCTGTGGGAACGTGGTTCTGATATTCACGGAGTTCGTGAGTAGCATCAACTATCTTCTGAACTTCTTCTGCGGAGAGAGAGTTCTTATAGCTTTCAAGTTTAGCCTTGAGTTCATCGTTTCTCTTGTCGTTGAGACCTCTTTCGGGTTCAATTGTGATAAGGGCACAGTGATCGGATTCGAGGATGTACTTCTGAATGATGTTTTCGTAGTAGCCTGTGCCAACCTTTTCCTTGAGAGCTGCGTAGTCGTTGAGGAGATATCGCTTCTTTCGAGTGAAGGAATGCAGTTCTGTTCTTCTTCTGTGGGAACGTGGTTCTGATATTCACGGAGTTCGTGAGTAGCATCAACTATCTTCTGAACTTCTTCTGCGGAGAGAGAGTTCTTATAGCTTTCAAGTTTAGCCTTGAGTTCATCGTTTCTCTTGTCGTTGAGACCTCTTTCGGGTTCAATTGTGATAAGGGCACAGTGATCGGATTCGAGGATGTACTTCTGAATGATGTTTTCGTAGTAGCCTGTGCCAACCTTTTCCTTGAGAGCTGCGTAGTCGTTGAGGTAGTGCATATAGTTGAAAGCACACTTGTCGTCATAGAGCCATGCCTGGAGCATATCGTTTGCAACGTCAAGTCCTCTGGGATATCCGCCGTAGTCTGCTTCACGGAAACCGAATTCACGGCTGTTGATGGTAGCAAGGATAGCCTTTTCGCTGATACCGTTCTTTACCTGTTCACGGAGAGTTTCGATTACGATATTGTGGAACTTTTCAGCATCCTCAGCCTTTGCATACTTTGCAACGATACCGAAGTTATCTTCAATCTGATGTGATTCATAGAAGCCGAATACTTCTTCACCGATACCTGCATCAAGGAGAGCCTGCTTTACGGGAGCACCCTCTGCATTGAAGAGAACGTATGCAATGATGGAAGCTGCCCTTGCTTCGAGGTTATCGAGGTTTGAGCCACCGAGTGCAGAGAAAATGAGGTATGACTTACCGTCTGTCTCATCGCTCTGACCTACGGAATACTTTTCGTGAACGATTTTCGGTGTGGTTGTGCCGAAATGCTTCTGGTTCTGAACTTCGGAATGGGGGTCTATTTCATCGAAGTTGGAAAGATATTCCTTATCGAGGAATTCGAGTCTTTCATCCATGTCGCAGTCACCGTAAATGAATATGTAGGAATTGGACGGATGATAGTGATCTCTATGGAAGTTGATGAACTGTTCATATGTAAGTTCGGGAATTACTCTGGGGTCACCGCCTGAGCAAACGCCGTATGTTGTATCAGGGAACATTGTCTGAGAAATTGTCTCCCACATTGCGTTATCGGGAGATGAGGATGCACCCTTCATTTCACTGTATACAACGCCGTTTACTTTAAGCTCGTCTTCGGGAGTTTCCATTTCATAGTGCCAACCCTCCTGCATGAATATCTGAGGGTACTTGTAAATGTTGGGATAGAAAACGGAGTCGAGATAAACGTGCATAAGGTTTTTGAAGTCCTTATCGTTGCACGATGCTACGGGATAAAGTGTCTTATCCGCATAGGTCATAGCGTTGAGGAATGTGTTGAGAGAGCTTTTTACAAGCTGCATGAACGGGTCACGTGAGGGGAAGTTCTTGGAACCGTTAAGTACAGAGTGTTCGATAATGTGAGGAACACCGGTGCTGTTTGTCGGAGGAGTACGGAATGCCGCACAGAAGAGTTTGTTGGGGTCTTCGTTTGACATTACAGCAACTCTCGCACCTGATTTCTTATGCTTGAGTATTATGCCTGAGGAGCGGATATCATCAAGATATTCTTCATACATCAGCTCATAGGCGGGGTTTGCGGAAAGCTCTTTGTAGCTTTTAATCTGCTTTGCCATTTTATATATTTTCCTTTCGAGATTAATTTCCGATTAAAATATGTACCTGTTTTTGCACAATTTACATATATACATATTATGCTACAAAAAGTCTGTTTTGTCAAGATATATCAATATTACAAATATGTTACAGTTCCTTAAATGCACTTGAAAAGGTATCATATTTTATGCTATAATGGCCTCGGTTTGCAAAATGTGGTATCCTGTTGTCACCGCTCAACAAACCTTTTTTCGATATCAACCGACAGTCGGGCTTTTCCACTCCTCCGACCAAGTAATACGACACACCACAGTCGTAATCATCACAGTTAAATGAAAAAAGCAAAAAAGAACAACAACTTCTCACCAGCACTTCTTGCACGTTTTCTCAAGGGAAGCATGCATTTTTTTGTACTGAGTGTAATCTTCTCAATGCTGTCCTCCCTTTTTGAACTTGTTATACCGCAGATAATCAGCTTTGCGGTTGATAACGTGCTTGGAGGTACCGACACCTCCGACATTGCCGTTTTATCAAAGCATCTCGAAAATGTCTCCGATATGTCCACGGCTCTCTGGATAATTGCTGGAATGATACTTGTTTTCGCTGTACTTCTGGCAGTTTTTCAGTATATATATCAGGTTATGAACCGTAAAGGCTCAGAAACACTTGTCGAGACAATGAGAAACACACTTTTCTCGCATATTGAGCGTTTACCTAGCTCATGGTTCAGTGAAAATAAGACGGGAGACATAATACAGCGATGCACCTCAGATATTGAGACGATAAAGAACTTTCTGGCAGACCAGCTTATACAGGTCATAAGCACAGTACTTCTCATCGTGATATCGCTTGTATTCATGTTTTCAATAAACACAACTGTCGCTGTCATTGCATTATGCTCAATTCCGATAATCACATCATACTCTGCCGTATTCCACGGCAAGGTTGGCGACTGCTTTGAGAGATGTGATGAAGCCGAAGGAAAGCTCTCTGCCGTTGCACAGGAAAACCTCACCGGTGTAAGAGTAGTTCGTGCGTTCGGTCGTGAAAAATATGAGGTAGACAAATTCGCAAAGCAGAATAAAAACTACGCAAAGGAAAACATACGCCTTTCGCTGATAATGTCTATGTTCTGGGGAACAAGTGATGTTCTTTCGGGACTTCAGGTAATGATAGTTCTTGTAGTAGGTACTATTCTCTGCGTAAAAGGAGAACTTACAGTCGGCGAATTTATTGCAGTCGTATCATACAACTCAATGCTTTCATGGCCTATAAAGCGTCTCGGTCGTGTTATCACCGAAATGAGCAAAGCAAACGTATCTTTCGGTCGCATAGCTGAAATAACCGATGCAAATGAAGAATGCGACGCTCCGAATTCCGTTGACTGCGACACCTCCGGAGATATTTTGTTTGACCATGTTTCCTTCGCTTACAAAAATCCGGACGGAAGCGACACAAAAGTTCTTGATGATGTTTCTCTAAACATAAAGAAAGGCTCTACTCTCGGTATTCTCGGAATGACCGGCAGTGGAAAATCCACACTTGTACATCTTCTGTGCCGACTTTATGAGCTTCCCGAAGACTGCGGTAAAATCACCATAAGCGGTCAGGATATAAAGAACATCAAATCCTCCTCTCTCAGAAAAAACATCGGTATTGTGCTTCAGGAGCCGTTTTTGTTCAGCCGTACTTTACGAGAAAACATTGGTATAGCATTTGACAACCCTGCAAAGCATGAAGAAGATATTCGTGAGGGTGCAAGAATCGCCTGCCTTGACGAAACAATTGGGAGCTTCACAAACGGCTATGATACAATGGTCGGAGAACGTGGAGTAACTCTTTCAGGTGGTCAAAAGCAGAGATGTGCTATTGCGAGACTTATCACTCAGAACTCACCCGTCATGATATTCGACGACAGCTTATCTGCCGTTGACAGTGAAACCGATGCAAAGATACGCAAGGCTCTGCGTGAGAAAACCGAAAACGCTACCGTAATCATCATATCTCACAGAATACAGACCCTCATGTCAGCGGACAGCATTGCGGTTATGGCTGAGGGAAAGGTAATCGAATACGGCAGCCACGATACTCTCATCGCAAAAGGCGGTATTTACAAAAAAATAAACGACATTCAGTCATCCGATTCATCCGACAAGCAGGAACCCGCAGGAAAGGAGGCTAATGTCTGATGAAAGATAACAATACAAACACAAAGCACCTCAAATTTTTCGGTATTCCGAAGATTTTCCCTTACATAAAAAGCTATACAGTTCCGCTTATAGTAATGGTACTTACTGCTACGGTGACTTCACTTTATGACGTAATAGTACCGAAATTCCAGGAATATTCAATAAACCACTACATAGCCGAAAATACGCTTGACACGATACGCACATTCACCATAGCTTATGCGGTAATGCTCATCACAAAGGTTGCAATCGACTGTGTAAGTACATATCTCGCAAACATTATCAATACATACATTGAGCGTGACCTGAAACAGCAGGCATTTGACCACGTACAAACCCTCTCGTTCTCATATTTCAATCAGAACAGTGTTGGTTATATCCATTCAAGAATAATGAGTGATACTCAAAAGATAGGCTCTCTCGTTTCGTGGGATTTGCTCGATGGTTTATGGAACTCCGTGTATCTCGTTGGTGCATTGGTTGTAATGTTCAGAACGGACGTAAAGCTAACGCTCATTGTACTTGCCGTAATTCCTGTTGTCAGCGTTATAGTTGGATTTATGGAGAAAAAGCTCACCGCTGTCAACAAAAAAATGCGTGACATAAACTCCACAATTACCGGCATCTTCAATGAAGGCATCACCGGAGCAAAAACAATAAAGACTCTCGTGTCTGAGGATAAGGTTTTCTCTGAATTTAAGGAAAAGACACATGAAATGAAGATGGTTTCAGTAAACAAAGACCGTATTCTCGGTGTCATCTGGTCATCCGTTACTGCCGCTTCATACATAGTTATTGCTCTCGTTCTCAAGCTCGGCGGAGGTCTCAACAGTTCACAGGTCATGACGATAGGCACACTTTCGCTGTTTATCTCATACTCTATGGGAATCATGGGTCCTATCCGCTGGATAATTTCACTGATATCCAACCTTATATCAGTACGTGTAAATATCGAACGCTTCACTTCACTGCTTGAAACAAAATCCGATGTAGTAGATACACCCGAAGTTATCGCAAAATACGGTGATATGTTCGAGCCTAAGCGTGAAAACTGGGAGGATATCAATGGAGACATTGAGTTTGAAGATGTTTCGTTCAAGTACCCCGACGGTGACGAATACATACTTGAACATTTCAACCTGAAAATACCTCACGGTACAAATGTAGCTATTGTCGGTGAAACGGGTGCGGGAAAATCAACTCTCGTAAATCTCGTATGCAGATTCTTTGAGCCGACCTCCGGCAGACTTCTCATCGACGGACGTGATGTACGTGAACGCTCACAGCTTTGGCTTCATTCAAGTATAGGCTACGTTCTCCAGACTCCGCACCTTTTCTCCGGAACCATACGTGATAACCTGAAATACGGCTCACCGGATGCAAAGGATGAAGAAATAATGGAAGCTCTACGCACTGTATCGGCAGATTCAATAGTCGAAAAAAGCGAACATGGTCTTGATACTGAGGTTGGCGAAGGCGGTGATCTTCTCTCCACAGGAGAAAAACAGCTTATCTCGTTTGCACGTGCTGTTCTTTGCGACCCGAAGATACTTGTACTTGACGAAGCTACATCTTCAATTGACACATTCACCGAACAGGTCATCCAGAATTCGCTTGAAAAGGTAATCGAGGGCAGAACCTCATTCATGATAGCCCACAGACTTTCTACTGTACGAAACGCAGACATAATTCTCGTTGTACGTGACGGTAAGATAGTTGAGTCTGGAACTCATCGTGAGCTTATAGCTAAAAAAGGCTATTATCATTCACTCTACACACGTCAGTACGAAATGGCGGCAACCGATGCGGCATTCAAGGCACTGACAATATAATTTCATCATTTTAACCAAAAATCACCCATAGTTTTTCTACGGGTGGTTTTTATTTTTTATCCCCAAAAAACATTGACATTCGTAACTTATTCTGCTACACTTTATTCATGTAAACCAATGAGGTGTTGTCGAAATTTACGATTTTCACTTTCCAATTCAAACAGTTATTTTTGTAATTCGATTAATTTAAAGGAGGAGTCACTATGTTCAGAAATATCACTGCGGCAACTCTTGCATTTATTATGCTTTTATCGTGTGCAAGCTGTTCCAAAGAAGAAACCATGCTCGAAACAGATGCATCTGGCAACATTATCACAGCAGACGAAACCACTACGGACAACGGCAAACAAAAGGTGCTCACAGAGGTATTCAGCAGCGATGCAATAGTCTTCCCCGACGAATACTCAATGGTATACAACTTCTTACCCTATCTCAATAAGGATAACGGTGAAATCACATTTGTACTTGAAAAGAGCGTAGAGGAAACCGATGCTGAAACAGGAAAGATCTCTCACAAAACGCTCTACAACATCGTTGTGTACGACAAGGAACTGAATCTTGTATCAGAGAAAGAGCTTTCTGTTCCGCTTTCATCAGACGAATCATACATCAACAATGTTTCTCTTGTAAAGGACAAAATCTATTTTTTGAGCAGACCTTCGACAGGGTCACAAATCAACTCTCATACACTATAATAAAATATGACACAACAAGCGAAGAAACCGTATATTCACAGGAGATTGCTGAACTTTTTGAACACGCCGAAGAAATGGGCTTCTTGAGCATACAAAACTTCTTTGTAGATGACGAGGAAAGTATATATATTGCCTCACTGAATGAACTTCTTGTGCTTAATTCCGATTTTGTGAAACAGTATTCGATATCTGTACCGAACTGGATAAATTCCGCCTCCATGTCACCCAATGGAGACATATACATTGCCTCATATTTCGACAAGGGTTCCGGTATCGCAAAGTTGAACAAACAAGCAAAAGCTTTTGATGAACCGATAATTCCCGAAGACCGCATTAATGATATGTATTTCGGTGCAGACTATGACTTTTATGCAAAGACTAACAACGGTCTTTATGGATACACTGTAAACGAGGACGGAAGCACAACACCGACAATCGTTATGAACTTTTCAAACTCCAACATAATGAACGGCAGTCTTAATATAAGCCTGATAATTGACAAAGAACATTTCATCGCAGAATATCATAGCTCCGGTAATTCGGGAACACTTCTTTTCTCTAAATCCGATGACATAGACCTGACTCAAATCACCACTATCGAAATAGCCGCTCTTGCAAACGCAACAAGTTCGATTATAAGCGAAAAAATCATCAATTACAACTCTGCGAATAAAGACAAGCGAGTTGTTGTGGCTGACTACACCAAATACAACAACAAGGAGAACCAAAACAGGGGAGGCTACGAAAAGCTGATGAATGATATAATGAACGGCATATACAAGCCCGACATTATACTCATATCCACCTACGGCGATTATGCAAACGGAATTGTAGAAAACGAACTATACACCGACCTCTATCCCTACATTGATGCAAGCGAGGGCAAATCAAGAGATGACTTTTTTGACTGTATTCATCGTCAATTCTCCGTTGACGGTAAAATGTGGGGAATTACGTCCATGTTTTATGTAGTTACGCTGGCAGGCAAAACAAGCACACTCGGAAACCGTACATCATGGAACTGCGACGAGTTTATAGATTTTGCTCTTTCCCTTCCCGATGATAAAGTACTTGCACCTTACATGGCTCAATACAATGTTTTCGATATCCCAGGACTTTTTGAAAGATTTATTGATTTTGAAAACAACACTTGTAACTTCGAGAGTGAGGAGTTCTACAAGACACTTGAATTTGTAGCTAACCTGCCAGCAGAATATGACTACAAAAAATACAGAAACGAAGATAACCAATATCAGGCTTATCAAGACGACACGATAGCACTTTATTCAATGAATTTGCAAACTCCGTCTGATATACTTCAAATAAAGGCAACATTCAACAATGCAGACTCGACACTCATAGGCTATCCCACAAACGGAGAAAACGCACGAGGAAGCAAAATCGCATACGAATATGCCTACATAATCACAAGTTGTTCCGAAAACAAGGATGCCGCATGGGATTATCTGAGCAGTGCTATCTACAACAACGATAGAACATACCGCTGCTTCTCGGCACTCAGAGACACATTTGATAAGCAGTGCGAACACGAATACGATATGGAAAACATATTCTACTTTGACGGAAGTGGCTCGGGAAGAACCTATGACCCCGAAAATCCCACTAAGGAATCAGACCTCAGAAGCCCCGGCGTAATAACTCGTTTCACCGAAAAGGAAAAGGAAATGCTTATCAAGTTCTTTGATGAGGAATGTGGCTCTTCTATCTCCGAAGTTATCCCAACCGAAGTACAGAACATGATAAACGAAGAATTGTCTTCCTTCACAAGCGGTGCGAAATCCGCAGAAGAATGTGCTAAGGTAATTCAGTCGAGAGTAAGCATTTATCTCGCAGAACACGAATAAACCATTTAAACGGATGCAGTTCACACTGTGTCCGTTTTTTGCGAATAAAGTTTATTCAGTAAAATTTAATCTTATTCTCATAATACTCACCTTTATTTTAGTCCACCTCTGTGCTATAATAGTATAGAAAAAAAAGACTATTACAGGAGAATGATATTGATGAAGAAAAAGATAACGGCAGCCGTACTTGCACTGCTCCTGCTTCTTTCTGCGGCTTCATGCTCAAAGAACGAGGGTGATACAGACAAAACCGACCCATCAGTTCAGGGTGAAGTTATTGAAAAAACAAACATACTCACAGGTATATTCAAAGAAAGTGATTTTGAAGTTCCCGAAGAATTTGAAATTCCCTACAACGGTAAGGTATATATCGACAAGGACAGCGGAAATGTAAAAATACTGTTCAACAAATACTGTTACGAAGAAGACGAGAACGGTGTATACATATCAGGCGGATACAAGTACAAGCTCTGTGAATATGACAGCGACCTCAACCTTTTAAGTGAAACCGACCTTGATATTCCCGCTGAATACATTGATACATATATAATCAGCAAGGACTCGATATTCTATCTTCAGTCACAGTACAACGAAAGCGGAAGAAGCAACTACTACCTCAGCATATACAATCTGAGCGACGGAACCACCACACAGTCCAATGATTTGGGACTTTTATTCGATTCCGCAGCCGACTCCGACTGGTTCTATATTCAGAATATCTGCGTTGACAACGATGGTTACATTTATGCTGCGGCTGACGGCGAAATAGTAGTTCTCGACTCTGCGTTCACAAAACAGTTCTCCATTCCTTTAACAAACTGGGTGAACAGTATGTCAGCAGCTGCAAACGGTGATGTTTATATCTGCACATATTTTGACTCAGGTATGGGTGTAGCAAAGATAAACAAAGAGAAAAAAGCTCTTGATGAAGCGATAATTCCTGAAGGTAACTTCAATGATATTCTTTTCGGTGACGGATATGACCTTTACCTCACCACAGAAAGCGGAGTATACGGCTGTACCTTTACAGAAAACGGTCTTGAGCGTGAAGAACTCATGAACTACTCTAACTCCGATGTATCCTCAAACAATTTTGAAGTAAAAGCAATACTCAACAAGGATAAAATCCTCGCAAATGACCGTGACCCTGTTACATACGACTCAAGAATAGTTCTTGCAAAAAAATCAGACGACATCGACCTTTCTCAGATTAAGGTTGTAGAAATCGCAACTGCGGACTACACCGACTACGAGCTTGCATCACAGATTGTAAACTACAACAAAACTCACAAGGATTCACGTATAATACTGAACGACTACACTCAGTACAACACAACGGAAAACTATGATGCCGGAAAAACAAAGCTCCTCAGCGATGTTACAAACGGTCTTTACAAGCCTGATATTCTCATAGGAGGCTCTTATTCCGGTACTGCATCAAATTTTGTTGAAAACGAGCTTTTCATTGACCTAAACACATTCCTTGCATCCGACAATGATATAAAGTCCGATGACATTCTCGACTGCGTAAAACGCACATTTACTACATCTGACGGAAAGCTCTGGGGACTTACTTCCTCATTCAGCGTACAGACCCTTGTAGGCAAAAAATCCGAGCTTGGAGATAAAACTTCATGGTCTCTTGAAGAAATGCTTGACTATGCCGCATCACTTCCCGATGGTGTACAGCTTCTTGACGGCATAACCCAGCTGTATATGTTAAACGGCATTGACGGTGTTTTTGATACCTTCATTGACTTTACAAACAACACGTGCAATTTTGAAAACGAAGCGTTCTACAAGTACCTCAACTATCTGAAAACTCTTCCTACCGACTTTAACTTTGAGCGTGACTACGATAACTACTACTCTCAGTATCAGAACGGCAGTGTTGCTCTTTATCCGTCGTATCTCTTCTCACCTGTCAGCTTCATCGAGCTTGAGTGTGTGTTCAATTCCGACGACTACACCTTAATAGGTATGCCTGTATCAAATGAAACCAAAAAAGGCGGACTCCTTTATTACAACTCCGCATACATGATTACAAAGTACTGCGAAAATACAAATGTTGCATGGGACTTCATCAAGTCTGTTGTAAAACCCGACACCAACAACGGCTCTTACGGTGGCTTCAACATTCTTAAATCGAGTGTACAGGCAAGCTGTGAACACTACTACGACTATGAATTTGAATTCTACTTCTCAGGTGGTGCATCATATGGTCCGAAAGACCCAGAAAATCCAATGAAACAGGAAGATATGTATGAACCCGGTATTGTTTCATACTTTACTGAGGAAGATACCACTGCTCTTCTCAACTACCTGAACAATGAATGCGGTGCTCCTCTTTCAAGTGCTATGCCAGCCGACCTTTCAAGCATAATAATTGAAGAAATAACCTCTTTCACAGGTGGTGCGAAAACTGCCGAGGACTGTGCAAGGGTAATTCAGTCAAGAGTAAGCATCTACCTTGCAGAGCATGAATGATTTTTTGAAGTTTTTCAAAATTAACTGAATAATATCCCTCAAAAACGGATATAACATAAGCGGACGATGTTTCAAGAGATAAAAGTCGTCCGTTTATCTATATTGTTTTGGCAGGTGTTTTCAATGAATGAATTCAAAACTCCGCACATTGGAATTAATGACCTTGACCTGTTTCCGCAAAGCATTTCCGATACCTTATTTGAAGTCAGGTTCATGCAGAATCTTGCCTCATATGCCCGTTTCTCCGAGCTTTCAGCAGACGATGGACGTGATGAGCTTCGCAGGATACGTGACTCTAAAACAAGGAACGAAATGAGGGACTATATTCTTTCACTGAGCGAGAGTGCCGAGGGATAATGCTATTGATTTTATCCGTATTTTGTATTATACTATCTGTATGATATAAATGAAAAGGGTAAAATCATGCAGAATCTTGAAATTGAAAGAAAATTTCTTATAAAGCTCCCTGACTGCGACTATCTTACGTCAAGAGAAGGATGTACAATTCGTCATATGACACAGACGTACCTTATCAGGCATGACAAGGATGTTGAACGCAGGACGAGAAAAGTCGAGGAAGGTCAAAAAACTGTCTACTACTATACCGAAAAAGTTCACAGAAGCTCCCTTACGAGATATGAGAACGAAAGCGAGATAACAGCTGACGAGTATAACGAACTGCTTAGTGAAAGCTACTCACGCCTTACAAAGACGAGATATTCTTTCCCCTACAACGGTCACGTTATCGAGATAGATGTTTATCCGTACGATATAGGTGGAGACGCAATGATCGGTCTTGCCGTACTGGAGGTCGAGCTTCAGAGTGAGCGTGAGAAATTTGATATTCCCGATGAAATAGAGGTCATTCGTGAGCTTACAGGCACACATGAGTTCTCCAACAAGACCCTGGCAAAGCGTATATAATACAAAACGGTGCATTCGGCATGAAATACTGTCGTTTGCACCGTTTTTATTTTATTCTGCAAGTCCCTCTATTGCACTGTCAAAGGCAGAGTCTGTCAGCTTGTGTGACTTTGAGATTAGCTTTATATTCATGTCCGTAGCACGTTTTTTCAGCTTCATTACCGACTTAGGCATAACATTTTTGGAGCCATACTGATAATTTACGGACTTTTCATCAAAAAATGCTGTTGAAAGCAGAACCGCCCTTGTGTAGCCGTCACCGAATTCTTCCGATACCGTTCCGAGCTTGTAAAGTTCTTCCGTCTTTATATCACCGTTTTTACATGAGATAAATATAGGACACACTCCACGCATGAGCATACAGTCTATCTCGTTCTGTGTACCGTTGAATCCACCGTTTTCTTCATCCCAACCAATTGTTATACCGGTCTCAATGCTGCAAAAAGCCTTATCTTCATCATGGATCGCACGTATTCCCGCAAGATATGTTCTGTATTCAAGCACTGAACCCGACTTATTCAGGCATTCCTCAACGATTTTGTTTTTGTATTTGAAAAACCAGCTTCCACGCTTCGACCTTTCCTCATCTATTATAATAAATCCGTGTTTCACAAGTGCTTCCCACAATTTTTTGTCCACAGAGTTTTTTGAATCGGATTCAATAGTATCTTTTGATATTGTTCTTTCGTCTCCGTCTCCATGTCGGCTTGTTTCAGCGGAAAGTCTGCCGATTTTTGCGTTCCATCCTACGGGATCAATACGGCATATTCTCCACAGAGCTTCGATATCCTCCACATACGGACTGGCTTCATCAAATTTAATTCCACGACCGCATACGACACCGCCGTGCAGGATTATGTTTTCTTCACAGGTAAGATACACCTCAGTATTGTATGAAAAATCAAATACAAACTTCTCTGTCCCGACATCACTGCCAAACCGGAAAAGATTTCCTCTTCTGCTTACAGGATTTATACGGAACGCATATAGATTTCTTGTGTTTTTTCGACCGAGAGTTATTCCGAGTGCGGTGAGAATTGCACTGTCTCCACCTGAAATATCAACGACATAGCTCTCGTTTTCATCGGATATTATCTCACTAAGCACACGGCATATATCGTCAAGGTCGTTTTTGGGGACTTTCTCAACCTTCATTTCACATTCAAGTCCACGTCTGCCGAGTATTTTCCCATATCTTGGAATTTCACGCCAGACCTTTTTCGGGTCAGACGAAACAAAAACCGTTCTTTTAGGCTTCAGTGCAAGGGTTGATATAAGGTTTTCTATCGGTGATGATGAATATATCTCGACAAGTGTCATATATGCCTCCGTAGTATTCATACACGAGTGTTCTTATACTATGATTGTACCGCATTCACGTATAAATTTCTGTACTTATTTATTAATTTTCTGACACAAACAAAAAAAGACAGCGGAAAGAGCATATCAATAATACGACTATCTCCGCTGTCGATTTTATTTAATTGTTTTTAAGATATCTCTCAATATTTGCAGACAGCATATCAAGAGCGACCTTATTTTCACCGCCCTCAAGAACTACGATATCTGCGAGCTTCTTGGTTGGCTCAACGTATTTCTCGTGCATGGGTTTTACTGTTGTCATGTACTGCGTAAGAACCGAGTCTATCGAACGTCCTCTTTCCTTTGTATCACGGAGAAGTCGTCTGATAAGTCTTACATCTGCATCCGTATCAACGAAAATCTTCTCGTCAAACATACTGCACAGCTGCTCATCCGCAAAAATAAGTATTCCCTCAACGATAAGTATACGTCTTGGCTCTATGTGTGTGATATTTTTACTTCTGTTATGTTCTGCGAAGTCGTACACGGGGCAATCTACACCCTCTCCGCTTTTCAGCATTTCAATATGCTTTATGAGAAGCTCGTTGTCGAATGCATCAGGTGCATCATAGTTCAGGAGACAGCGTTCCGCATACTCCATATCATCATGAGCCTTATAATAGTTATCATGTCGGATCACAGTAACATCAGGCGAAAACTCTCTCTCAAGTGTATCCGTAAGTGTAGATTTTCCGCTTCCGGTACCTCCTGCTATTCCGATAATAAGCATATTTCCCTCCGTTATCTTCTCGATTTATCATAAGGTATGCCCTCAGCCTTGGGAGCACGTGAATGCTTTGATGTGAACGCAAGGACTATCATTGTAACGATATACGGGGACATCTTATAGAAAGCGTTATTAATTCCGAGCGATGAAAGGAACGGGATAAGCGGCACCGAATATGCAACGGTTCTGAGGAATGCGAAAAGGAGTGCTGATAATGCGATTCTCACCGGCTTCCACTGACCGAAAATCATTACCGCAATTGCGAGGAATCCGAAGCCCGCAACACCGGTATGACCGTTACAGTTACCGTCAGTTACTCCGACCGCATAGAAGAATCCTCCCATACCGCCGAGGAATCCCGATATTGCAACGCCTGCCCATCTCATACGTGCTACATTGATACCGACTGAATCTGCCGCTGACGGATGTTCACCACACGCACGGAGACGCAGACCAAATCTTGTTTTATAGAAAACTACAATAGACACTGCAAGAAGTACAAGTCCGATATACACGGTGATATACGTATTCTTGAATAACATATCACCTATCACGGGAATCTTTGAAAGCACGGGTACCTCACGAACATAGAAGAATACGTTTGTTGTAACTCCATCTGAACCGAGCTTCATCTTTGAGAAAAGAAGTATCGCCGCAGGAATGAGCATATTCATTGCCGTTCCGACTATTGTTTGGTCAGCCTTCATATTTACAGCGGCAAATGCAAGCAGGAACGAATATATTATTCCAGCCAAAGCCGCAACAAGCATTGCAAGCAAAAGCATAACCTGAGGATTCATACCGCTGTCCTGAATAAGGTATACGAAAATACAGCCAAGGAATGAGCCTGTAAGCATTATACCATCAAGACCGATATTGATTACACCTGAGCGTTCCGCAAACATACCACCGAGAGCAACAAGAAGAAGCGGAATGGCAACGGGCAATGTTCCCTGAATCAAATAGTATACAGTTTCCATTATTTAATTTCTCCTTTCGCTTCCGAGGTTCCTTTGTTCTTTTTGAGCAGCTTTGCGATATAAGCACTGATTATACCGGAGAATGCCGCAAAATAGATGATTACCGCTATAACAACGTCGATTATCTCAGGCTTGTATCCGTAAAGGCTCGCCATAGTACCGCCACGCTGTATAAGGCTTATAAATATCGCAGAGAACACTATTCCTATCGGGCTTGAGGCACCGAGAAGTGCAACTGCGATACCGTTGAAGCCGTTTGCCGCAATTACAGAGATAGGCTCATATGTCATGGAGCTTCCTGCAATGGTAGACGGTGCAAGAATGGCAAAAGCTCCACCGAAACCTGCAAGCATTCCCGCAATGGACATGGTGAGCATTATATTATGCTTACTTTTCATTCCCGCATATTCGGCTGCATCCTTATTGAAGCCTGTCGCACGAAGCTCATAACCGAATGTAGTTTTATTAAGCACTATATAAAGTACAATAGCCGCAGCTACTGCAAATAATATTGCAATATTGAGGTTTGAATTTTGCACTCCGAGAGACGGAAGCTGTGCGGATTCAGGAAGGTATTTTGTTCTTGTTTTACCTGCTTCATACAAAAGTGAGTTCTGCATGATAAGCATATCAACAAGATACATTCCGATGTAGTTGAACATGATTGAAGTGATTACTTCATTTACATTAAGCAGAGCCTTAAACAGACCGGGAATAAATCCCCATATGAAGCCTCCGACAGCTCCTGCAAGAACACAGAACACCCAACGTATGCCCTCAAGTGAGGACGGAAGAGGCACGCAGAGTCCCATGTACAATGCAAAATACATTCCCATGGTGTACTGACCAGAGGCTCCGATGTTGAAAAGACCCATCTTAAATGCAAATCCGACCGCAAGACCTGTCATCATTATCGGTATAGAGAAATAGAACACGTCACCGAGCTTTTTAAATCCACCCGTGATTATCGTAATTATTCCAGGAAATGCTGATGTGGGACTTGCAACAAGCATTACGAAAAATCCGAATACTAGTCCTATTACTATTGCAAGACAGGCTGCACGGAATGCTTTAAAGCCTGCCGATTGAACAAATTCCGTTAATTTTGCTTTATTCATTCCGTTCACCTCACTTATTTCTCTTTGCACCTGACATATAGAGACCAAGCTCCTCTGTCGATACAGTCTTAGGGTCAAGTTCGCCGACTATCTCACCTGCATGAATAACAAGTATTCTGTCGGATACATCCATAACTTCGTCAAGCTCAAGAGATACAAGAAGAACTGCACGTCCTGCATCACGGTCAGCTACGATACGTTTGTGGATATACTCAATAGCTCCAACGTCAAGACCACGTGTCGGCTGTACCGCTATAAGAAGGTCGTGTTCCTTATCTATTTCACGTGCGACTATTGCCTTCTGCTGATTTCCTCCGCTCATCTGTCTTACCACGGTAAGTGAGCCTTGTCCGCATCTTACGTCATATTCATTAATAAGCTCATCTGAATATTCACGTATCTCCTTGCGTTTCACAAATCCATGCTTTTGGAATTTCGGCTCAAGATAGCGTTTCAGAACCATGTTTTCCTCAAGGGTATAGTCAAGTACAAGTCCGTGCTTGTGTCTATCCTCGGGAATATGGCTCATTTCACCCTTATGGCGCTGTCTTATCTTTGAATTAGTGAAATCGTTTCCGCAAAGCTCTATTTTTCCGCCGGACGGTTTTTCAAGCCCTGTAAGTGCGTATATCAGCTCCGTCTGACCATTTCCGTCAATTCCCGCAATACAGCATATCTCTCCTCTGCGAACCTCGAATGACACGTTCTTAACAGCTTCTCTTCCGTTTATTCTCGACATTACGGTAAGATCTTTTACGCTGAGTACGACATCACCGACCTCTGACGGCTTTTTGTCTACGGTAAAGCTAATATCACGACCGACCATCATTCTCGAAAGCTCTTCTTTTGTAGTGTCTTTGATATCGACCGTTCCGATAAATTTACCCTTACGAAGCACTGTGCATCTGTCTGCAACACGCATTATCTCATCGAGCTTGTGTGTGATAAACAATATCGACTTACCCTCAGCGGCAAAGCCTTTCATAATAGTCATGAGTTCGTCTATCTCCTGAGGGGTGAGAACTGCGGTGGGTTCATCGAAAATAAGAATATCATTTTCACGATAAAGCATTTTGAGAATCTCGACTCTCTGCTGCATACCTACGGAAACGTCCTCAATCACAGCATCGGGATCGACCTTCAGACCGTATTTATCTGACAGAGCCACAATTTTTTCACGAGCCGTTGCCTTATCGAGGAATCCGTTTTTGAGGGGTTCTACGCCGAGCATGATGTTTTCAAGTACGGTGAATATCTCAACGAGCTTGAAGTGCTGATGAACCATACCTATTCCGAGTGCATTTGCATCATTCGGGTCGTTTATTTTTATAGGCACACCATCCTTTCGTATTTCACCGGAGTCCGGCTGATACAGTCCGAAAAGTATGCTCATAAGGGTCGATTTTCCTGCTCCGTTTTCACCGAGAAGTGCGTGTATCTCACCTCTTCTTAACTGAAGGGTTATATCATCGTTTGCACGTATACCGGGAAACTCCTTTGTTATATGGAGCATTTCTATTACATAATCTCCCACGCTCACATATGCTCCTTTCATATGATAAAATTAAAAATATTGACAAATTTCGAGTCTTTCGATGTAACAAAGAGGGAGAAGCCGTTATTCGCCCCTCCCTCCGCGATACCGTTCATGCGATAAACGAGGTATCATTTGTACACTATTCTGTTATTTTCTCAGAACCGAAAGACTACGTAGCTTATCTAACAGTTACGTTTACCTTTGTAAGTCCAAGACCTGTTGTAAGTTCTTCAGCAGTTGCTATACCTGTGTCAGCGGATACTGTGATTGTACGGATAGGATCTACTGCACCATTAACGAGTGTATCGTATGCTGCTTCATAGTCTGCCTGTGTGAATACTGTGAAACGGTCAAATGCGTTATCTGATGAACCATCAAGAACTGTGGTGGGGAGACCTACACCGTTGTTTGCTGCAGTGAAGTATGTAGTCTTTCCGCCGTAGTTTGCTTCAAATGTTCCGTCATATATGGAAGTAAGAACGGTAACAACGGAGCTTCCGAGACCCTTTGTTGCGGATGTGATAACTGTATCGCTATCGTATCTCTGGTCAACGTCAACACCGATAACCTTAGCTCCTGCTTCAGCTGCTGCTGCCATTACAGACTTACCGACTGAACCGCCACAACCGAAGATAACTGCTGCACCTTCCTGGTACATTGTCTTTGCGGTAGCCTTATTTGTATCGTTTTCAGCGAAGTCGCCTGTGTAGTGGTAGATAACTTCAACGGAATCAAGTCCGAGTTCTTCTGCCGCTGCGTTGATTCCCTGAAGATAACCGTAACCGAATGCCTGGACTGCGGGAACAGCCATACCGCCCATAAATCCGAGCTTTGTGAAGCCTTCCTTAACAGCAGCATATCCTGCGAGATATCCGGATTCTTCTTCAGCGTACATGACGGATGCTACATTTGTCTTTGTTTCGTATGTAGCGTAGTCTGCGGTGTGAGGAGCACCATCGAGAAGAATGAACTTAACGTCGGGATACTTTGTCTGAGCTTCAAAAACGGCAACTTCAAAGAGGTAACCGGGAGTTACAACTACCTTTGCACCGCCTGAAACTGCGAGGTCGATTGTAGCAAGATAGCCTGCGTCAGATGCTTCTTCGGGTTTGTAATACTTATGAGTAATCTTATTTGCCTCAGCGTATTCAACAACGCCTTCCCATGCACCCTGGTTAAAGGACTTATCGTCGATATTTCCCTTATCAGTTACGAGTGCGATGTCGTATGTTCCGCTGCCGCAGGATGAGAAAACAGCTGCGACTGTGCAGAGCATAGCTATTGCCATTACGATTGATAATAACTTTTTCATAACGATCTCCATTTCTGTCATGTTATCATTTGTATAGCTTCTGAGAAAACAGATTGTACCATCGGAATGATTATAGCATTTTTGTATCGGAATTTCAACGGTTTTTACAGATTTTATCGGATTTTTTAACCAGTTTATTCGTCACAATACCCCCACTTTATCTGTTTCAATTTTGATTAATTGTGAAGTATGACAGTTTTCTTAATCGAGAGCAGCTGCGGTTTCGAGAGCAATTTCCATCATTGCAGTGAAGGTATTCTGTCTTTCTTCAGCTGTCGTTACTTCTCCTGTAAGGATGTGGTCGGATACTGTGCAGAGTGCAAGTGCATTTTTACCGAGACGTGCTGCGTTCATGTAAAGAGCTGCCGCTTCCATTTCGATTGCCATAACACCCATCTTTGCCCACTTTTCAGTAGCATCTTCATCATCGTTGTAGAATGTATCCGATGAAAGAAGGTTTCCTACGTGGTATCTTACGCCCTTTTCTTCAGCTACACCAACAGCGGTTTTCAAGATATTGTAGGATGAAATAGGAGCGAAGGTTCCGGGGAGATGATACTGTGAAGCGTAGTTGGAATTAGTGCAGGCACCCATACCGAAAACTATATCACGAACGTGGATGTCCTCTCTTATAGCACCGGCTGAACCTATACGCATGATATTTTCAACTCCGTAGAATGAGAACAGCTCGTAGGAATAGATACCGATAGAGGGCATACCCATTCCACTTGCCATTACGGAAACACGATGTCCCTTGTATTCTCCTGTATAGCCGCCGATTCCACGGACGTTATTCACAAGAGTTGCTCCTGTGAGGAAGTTTTCGGCTACAAATTTTGCTCTCAGAGGGTCACCGGGCATAAGTACGGTTTTTGCGAAATCCTCCGGAGTTGCAGAGTTGTGAGGGGTAGGATAGTTTGCCATGATTTTGCCTCCTTATATTACAGCAGATTTTCTGATTTTACGATTTTTACGATTCTTGATGTACCAAGGCGGTCTGCTCCGAGTCTGAGAAATTCTTCCGCATCGGCAATGGATGAGATACCGCCGGCAGCTTTTATCTTTACATGAGGTGCAACGTGTGCCTTGAAGAGCTTGATATCATCGAAAGTAGCTCCCGATCTTGAAAAGCCTGTCGAAGTCTTGATAAAATCAGCACCGGACTCGGATACGACCTCGCACATTTTGATTTTTTCTTCATCGGTGAGCAGGCAGGTTTCGATTATTACCTTGAGTATAATTCCACTCTTTTCATTGTCTATCACATTGCGTATTTCTTTTATTTCATAAAGTATCTCCTCGAACTTGCCATCCTTGACCCAGCCGAGGTTGATAACCATATCAATTTCATCCGCACCATGCTTTACCGCATCAACCGCTTCATAGCACTTTACGTCGGTTGTAGAGTATCCATTGGGGAATCCGATGACTGTGCAGAGCTTTACCATTCCGCCGACATACTTCCCTGCTTTTTTCACATATGAGGCAGGAATACACACGGAGGCCGTACCATATTTGAAAGCATCGTCACATAAGTCCTTTATCTCGCTCCATGTTGCATCGGGGGACAGAAGTGTGTGGTCTACTGTTTTTAAAATGTCTTTAATATCCATTTTGTTCTCCTTAAATTTTATCTATCTTTATGTGGTTTTTAATGGCATTTTTCCAGCATTTATGGCACATAGCAACGTAACAGTCGTTTCCGCCGAGCATTACCTGTGAGCCTTCAGTGACAACGTAACCATCCTCACCTATTCTTGCATTTACGATTGCCTTTGAGCCGCATGAGCATATCGTTTTTATCTCAGTGATAGAGTCGGCAAGCTCCATAAGTCTCAGGCTGCCCGGAAAAGTATGCGTGAGAAAATCGGTTCTCAGTCCAAAGCAAAGTACGGGTATGTTTTCCTCATCCACGATATCACGAAGTTCATCTATCTGCTCAGGTGTAAAGAAGTTCGCCTCGTCAACTATTATTACATCGGTTTTTCCGTGCCGGGAGAATGCTTCTCTTATGCTTTCTTCAGGGGATATAACCTGTGCTTCTGCCATAAGTCCGATACGGGAACGGATAACTGTCGCTCCGTCACGTGTATCTGCGGCAGGCTTTATCAGCCACACAGTCATGTTTCGTTCTTCATAGTTGAATTTTGTTATAAGTGCCTGTGCAGTCTTTGACGAACCCATTGCACCGTATTTAAAGTACAATTTTGCCATTTTTCAGCTCTCCCATATACGTATGCCGTTTACTTTTTCGTTCAGCGAAGCGTTTTCGTTTTTTCTGAATCCACATGACTCAAGATATTCCTCCGCTTCATCGAACCAAACCGTAAGTCTTTCTTTATAGTGACAATCCGATGTTACGATTATACGTCCGCCTCTCTCACGAATCTCATCAAGGATGAATTTTGCGGGATACGGGTCGGTTCTGAGTCCTCGTGCGATTGCTCCTGTATTCATCTCAAACGTCTTGCAGTAATTCATGCACTCACGCACGGATTCAAGAGCGGACGTTATATATGTGTCCGTCGCCGGAATTGACGAGAATTTTGTCAGAACATCAAAATGACCGATTATATCTGTACGGTTACGTGAAACATTGTCGGCGACCTTTTCAAAATATGCCTTTGCGAAATCATCACGGCTTCCATGAAAAAGCTCATTTATAAGTCTGTCCTGCTTTTCTTTCGATGAATCCACCGGATGTCCGACACCGCCACGCACCATCTCATGTACTGACGAAAGAATGTAATCGTAGTCGAAAACAGGTATCTCTGATTCCGAATCCTGCTCCACGCCAAGGAAAAGCTTTATTCTGTCTGCGTATTCTTCTTTGAGGCGTAATACCTCATCGCAGTATTCACTTATTTTTTCCTGCGGAGTACAGTATGTTGTCTCCATTCTTGCATAGCTGTGGTCGGAAAAACCAAGGTGCTTGAATCCACGTGACAGTGCTTCCTCAGTCATTTCACGAAGGCTGTTTTTTCCATCGGAATATATAGAATGTGTGTGAAAATTATGATATTGCATTTTTAGCCCTGCTTCTTGTACTTTAATTTGCAAAGTTCGGATATATCGTCAACCGAGAGGTCGTATTCCGTGCATTTTCCACGACCGTTTTCTTCCCCGAAACCATATTTTGCATAAATGAACGGTATTCCGGCACCTCTTGCACCACGAAGGTCACTTGTTGTATCGCCGAAATACACAGGTGACGAAAGACCGCAACGCTTTATTACGTCAGCAATATTTTCAGCCTTGTTTTTACCGCTTCTGCCTGAGCATTCCCAGTCCTCGATATAGTCATACATTTTATGTGCTGTCAAAAATGCTTCTATATATCCATCCTGACAGTTGCTGACTATGAAAAGACGCACACCAGAAGAATGCAGTTTCTGTATTGTCTCACGCACATTCGGGTAAAGTTTGCCGCCACGCTCCGGAAGCCACTTGTTTTCAAGCTCACAGCTCTCGTTCATAAGCGAAAAAGCAGTTTCAAAATCAAGTGACGGGAAGAATACCTCCGCAAGCTCCTCGTTTGTCAGTCCCATGTATCTCTTTACTGTCTCAACGGTAAGCGGTTCTGCGGGTGACACATCGGAATGACGTTTCAGAACTTCTATCCACGTTTCGGCGGTAACTTCTGTCGCATCCCAAAGAGTTCCGTCAAGGTCAAATATTACTGAATCCGCATCATAAAGCATCATTTATTCATAAGTCTCCTGTAATTTTCGTATATATCGGCGTAGCTTCCTGCATCTGCTCTGAGTTCATACAGCCAGCATCCGTTATAATCGCTTTCTTCAAGCAGCGATATGAGCTTTTCCCAGTCGTTCACGCCTTTCATTGGAAGCCAATGTCTTTCATCAACTCTGTCATAGTCGGAAACGTGGAGTGTAACTATTCTGTCCGCAACTGCTCGTATATAGTCCTCATTCTGCTCGGTCAAACTGTGGTTACAGTCAAAGCATACTTTAAGCTCAGGAACAGCCTCAAGAAAAGCTACCATTTCATCATGTGTACGGCAAAGGCAGGTTCTGGGAAGATTTTCAAGTGCAAGTGTAACTCCACTATTTACCGCTGTTTCGCATATTCTTGAGATAGTATCTATCGCATACTTTACTCTTTCTTCACGCTCATCGTCACGATAAGGCTCACCTGACGGATGTATTACCGCAATACCTATATCATTTTCACCTGCGGCACGAATAAGCTCCGATTGGATACGAACTATATTGTCACGTATTACCTTGTCGTGATCAGACGGATCTATCTCCTTAAATGGTCCGAACGGAAGATGTACCGATGAAAGGTTCACTCCGCATTCACGTGCTAAAGTCTTAAACTCCCCTGCTCTATGAATAAAATCATTTTCATAGAACGGAGCAAGATAACCGGATGACAGCTCAATCTCGTGTATTCCGCATTCACCAAGCGACGAGAGAGTCTCTTTGTTCATTGCATTAAATCCAACGGATAACGCACATTTCCAGTTTTTACGGTCAGTCATATCAAATACCGCCTTTCAGCCAGTTTTTATTTTTACAATAAAATTATAGCATATTCGGCTGTACAAAACAAGAAATATAAAAAGAAAAACAATATTATTTCGCAGAGAATAAAAACCTTGTCATTTCTCTTGACAAAAGTGAAAATACAGTATATAATTTATATTGTATAGTAATATGGAAAGGCTATGACGGAAAGAGTAGCTGTGGTCAGTATCCCAGAGAGTCGGTGTTTGGTGTAAACCGATATACTAAAGCAGACGAAAATCACTCCCGAGCGGCAAGGTGAGCTGTTTATACGGCAAGCTGAGACGGATTCCCACCGTTACAGGGGAAAACCATTACAGTGCGAGTGGTATAAGGGTCGTTTTTTCGGCTTTCCCGGACTTGTTTACCGGGCTTTTTTATTTTTTACAGAAAATATTATCACTATAAATCGGAGGAATTATGTACAACAAGGTACCTGCAAACATGAATTTCGTTGAGCGTGAACATGAAACGCTGAAATTCTGGAATGACAACAAGATATTTGAAAAACAGCTTGCAGAAAACAGTGGTAAGCGTGAATATACCTTCTACGACGGACCGCCGACCGCTAACGGAAAACCCCATATCGGTCACGTTCTCACAAGAGTTATCAAGGATATGATACCCCGTTATCATTGGATGAAGGGTTGTGACGTACCCCGCAAAGCAGGCTGGGACACTCACGGTCTTCCCGTAGAAATCGAAGTTGAAAAGAAGCTCGGTCTCGACGGCAAGGAACAGATCGAACAGTACGGTCTTGAGCCCTTCATCAAGGAGTGCAAGGAATCCGTTTGGAAGTACAAGGGAATGTGGGAGGACTTCTCGGGCACAGTAGGCTTCTGGGCTGACATGGACAACCCCTATGTTACCTACGACAACAACTTCATCGAGTCCGAATGGTGGGCACTCAAGGAAATCTGGAACAAGGGTCTCCTTTACAAGGGCTTTAAAATCGTTCCCTACTGCCCTCGTTGCGGTACTCCCCTCTCTGCACAGGAAGTTGCTCAGGGATATAAGACAGTAAAGGAACGCTCCGCAGTTGTAAGATTTAAGGCTATCGGCGAAGATGCTTACTTCCTCGCATGGACAACCACACCGTGGACTCTTCCCTCAAACCTCGCACTCTGCGTAAACCCTGAAGAAACCTACATTAAGGTAAAGGCTGCTGACGGATATACCTATTATCTCGCAAAGGCTCTCGCAGACACAGTTCTCGGAAAGCTCAAGACAGAGGACGCTCCCGCATATGAAATTCTCGAAGAAATGCCCGGCTCCGCTCTCGAATACCGTGAATACGAACCGCTCTACACTTGTGCAGGCGAAGCAGCAGCAAAGCAGGGCAAGAAGGCTCATTTCGTAACCTGCGATGGATATGTTACAATGAGCGACGGTACAGGTATCGTTCACATTGCTCCCGCATTCGGTGAAGACGACGCTAACGTAGGAAGAAAGTATGATCTTCCTTTCGTACAGTTCGTTGATTCCAAGGGTGAACTCACTCCCGAAACTCCTTATGCCGGTGTATTCGTAAAGAAAGCTGACCCGCTGGTACTCGAAGACCTCAAAAACGAAGGCAAGCTCTTCGAAGCTCCCAAGTTTGAGCATGAATATCCGCACTGCTGGAGATGTGATACTCCCCTTATCTACTACGCACGTGAGTCATGGTACATCAAGATGACCGACGTTCGTGAAAATCTTATAAAGAACAACAACACCGTAAACTGGATTCCCGAATCTATAGGTAAGGGTCGTTTCGGTGACTGGCTTGAAAACGTACAGGACTGGGCTATCTCCCGTAACCGTTACTGGGGTACTCCTCTCAATATTTGGGAATGCTCCTGCGGTCATCGTCACTCCATCGGAAGCATTGCAGAACTCAAGGAAATGTCCGACAACTGCCCCGATGATATCGAACTTCACCGCCCCTACATTGATGCAGTTACTCTGAAGTGCGAAAAGTGCGGCGGAGAAATGCACCGTGTACCCGAAGTTATCGACTGCTGGTTCGACTCCGGTTCAATGCCCTTTGCACAGCACCACTATCCCTTTGAAAATCAGGATAAGTT
>CAYTLG010000004.1:0-32618 GCA_964438725.1 uncultured Ruminococcus sp.
CCTATATGCAGATGGTTCCCGTAACAGTTGAAGACCCCGAAATGAGCGGTCACGTACTCGACGTTCTTGCAGCTGCTTCTCACGATACCGTTGTTGACGCATACGTAAACGTAACTCTTTCCGGTAAGGTTGCACGTGATGCTGACACAGTTCGTATGCTCCGTCTCGTATTCGATAACCTCGCATACAACATTCACTTCACATCTGTTCCGATTCGTTCCACAATTTCTTCTGCTGTAACAAGCGGTAACGAAAACCTTGCTTCTACTCTCAAGAAGATTTCCAAGGCTACAGTAAAGACACTCAACAAGACAAACGAAGAGTTCTTTAACGAAGACTAATTAATCAAAAAAACAGCATCTCCATTCATTTGGGGGTGCTTTTTTGTTTTCCTTTCGGGATATAAATCCGTCGTATCGGAGTAGAACATAATGACACTCATGTATATAATGATAATATACTTACAGAAAGGCGAACATCATGGAAGTAATTTTCGGAATACTGATACCATTTATCGGAACATCACTCGGAGCCGCCTGTGTATATCTAATGAAGCAGGAAATGAGTGAAAAAATCAAGCGTGCTCTCACGGGATTTGCAGCAGGAGTCATGGTTGCCGCATCTATATGGAGTTTGATAATCCCGGCTATTGAACAGTCAGCATTCATGGGCAGACTTTCGTTTTTGCCTGCTGTTATCGGATTTTGGTCGGGTATATTGTTTTTGCTGCTCCTTGACAAGGTAATACCGCATCTTCATTCAGGAAGTCGCAAGGCCGAAGGTGTACAAAGCACGCTTGCAAAAACCACAATGATGGTACTTGCAGTCACGCTTCACAATATCCCTGAAGGAATGGCAGTCGGGGTGGTTTATGCAGGTCTTGTTTCGGGTGAAGCTCATATCAGTGCTGCCTCAGCTCTTGCTCTATCTGTCGGAATTGCAATACAGAATTTTCCTGAGGGTGCTATTATATCAATGCCACTGAGAAGTGAGGGTATGGGAAAGACAAAAGCGTTTACCTGTGGTGTTCTCTCAGGTATTGTTGAACCGATATTTGCCGCAGTTACCGTTTTGATATACGGATTTATAACCTCCGCTCTTCCCTATCTTCTCACCTTTGCCGCAGGAGCTATGATTTATGTCGTCGTGGAGGAACTCATTCCCGAAATGTCGCAGGGTGAGCATTCTGATATCGGAACTATATTCTTCGCAGTCGGATTCAGTATAATGATGATGCTGGACATAGCTCTCGGTTAACGATTAATTCAGTAAAATCACCACAAACTGTTGATTATTTCGCACAATTATGGTATATTAGTCTCAAACAATGATAAAGGAGACTATTTCAAATGAAAATCGGAGATATTGACAAGAATCTTGCTGTAAACACCGACATTCCTTTTGATGATATAGTATGGCTTGATTCAAAAGATGCTCCAATACGTATACACGGTCTTGCAGTACACGAACACGGAAAAAGTTTTCTTCGTATGCCGCAAAATGTAGCAGATAAAGTATCGGGTGGAGTTGCTTCTTTAAACGGACATACAGCAGGCGGCAGAATACGTTTTGCTACCGATTCCCCATATATTGCGATACGTGCCGTAATGCCCGACAACGGAACAATGCCACATATCACAATGCTTGGTCAGTCAGGCTTTGATTTATACGTGACTGTTGACGGCAAAGAAAGCTACTCCGGCTCATTCATGCCTGCAAATCGAAAGCACGGTTATTCTTCATGGAAGCCGACCGATTCTAAAATGCACACGTACACAATAAATATGCCACTGTACGACCCCGTTGAAGAGGTGTATATCGGTCTTGCTTCATCCGCAAATATAGCAGAGCCTGAAGATTACAAATATACCTGCCCTGTCGTTTATTATGGTTCATCTATAACTCAGGGAGGTTGTGCTTCCAGACCAGGCAACTCATATCAGGCATTGATAACACGTATGCTCTCGTGTGACCATATCAATCTCGGATTTTCGGGAAACGCTCATGGCGAACCTGTCATAGCAAAATACATCGCTTCTCTCGAGCAGTCTGTATTTGTGTGCGACTATGACCACAACTCCGTAAATCCGCAGGAACTTTGGGAACGTCACTATCCGCTTTATGAAACATTCCGCAAGGCTCAGCCGAAAACTCCCGTGATTTTTGTTACCAGACCCGATTTTCATCCTGACAACAACGATGAGGTTGAACGCCGTAAAGCAGTGATTGCTACATACGAACGTGCAAAAGCAAACGGTGATGAAAATGTATATTTTATCGACGGTGCGACAATATTCGATGGTGAATTCCGTGACAGCTGTACAGTTGACGGATGTCACCCGAACGACCTCGGATTTTCAAGAATGGCTCTTGTAATTGGCAAAGCAGTAGAAAAAGCTCTCACGAGTAAAGAATAATACAACGGAGGAAAAAATGAGACAGAAAATAAACATCGACGAAGGCTGGCTCTTTCACAGAGGTGATATCGTCAGAAAAAGACCTATAGTAAAGGGACCTATCTACACAGGAGCAAAAACTGTTCGTGAAAGATGGGGTGCAGCCTCATATGACTATAACGACAACCCCGATGATTACAGACAGGGCGTAGAATACAACCCCGAATACTGGAAAAGAGTATCTCTCCCGCATGACTTTGTACTTGAGGGTGAGTTTGACCAGAATGAAAACAACGCACTCGGTTATCTCAAGTATGACAACGCATGGTACCGCAAGCACTTCTGGATTTCCGAGGACGACAGAAAATACCGTATCACTCTCTATTTCGAGGGAGTCAGCGGTCAGTCAACAATATATGTAAACGGATGCCCTCTCTACCACAATTTCAGCGGCTACACTTCATTTGAAGTAGACATCACCGATTTCGTTCTCTTTGACCGTGACAACATCATAGCGGTTTACATAGACTCTTCTCACCACGAAAGCTGGTGGTATGAGGGCGGCGGTATCTATCGTCATGTATGGCTCGTTAAAACCGCTCCTATATGCGTTGACCTTTGGGGTGTATACATCAAACCAAAAAAAATTAACGAACACGACTGGAGTACCGATGTTTCAGTGACTCTCAAAAACACGACATCTGCCGCTGTTGATGCTGTTGTAAAGACTAAATTCATCGACGAAAACGGAAATGAAGCTGGAGAATGCTCTACAACCACAACACTTGCTCCACGTACAGATACAACAGTTGACTATGGCACAGTAGTATCCGACCCGATTCTCTGGCAGGTACGAGACGGTCATATATACAAGGCTGTTACGACTGTCACCGTTGGAGATGAAGAAATAGACTGTGTAAGCGACACATATGGATATCGTGAAGTAGTATGCGACCCGAACCACGGACTTTTCGTAAACGGACGACATGAGAAGATTTGTGGTGTTTGCGGACACTACGACTGCGGACTTGTCGGAAAAGCCGTTCCCGATAATATTTTCAGATACAAGGTAAAAATGCTCTGCGACATGGGTGCAAACGGTTACAGAACAAGCCACTACCCTCAGTCAGAAGCTCTCATGGATGCACTTGATGAAAGCGGATTTATTGTACTTGATGAAATTCGCTGGTTCACGTCCTCCAAAGAAGGTCTGGAACAGCTCGAAATGCTCATAAAGCGTGACCGCAATAGACCCTCCGTATTCTTCTGGTGTATCGGTAATGAGGAAATGCTTTTCGCAGAAGAAAGAGGTAGACGCATACTTGAATCACTTCTTGCGAGAACACGTCAGCTTGACTCTACCCGTCCTGTTACCGCAGCCTGCGACCGTCCCGACAACTCAACGGTATACGACAATCTTGACATCGTAGGAATCAACTACGGTCTTGATTCATATGATGCAGTTCATGCTAAATTCCCCGAAAGAGCGGTAGTTTCTACTGAATGCTGTGCTACCTCAACCACACGTGGCTGGTATTACGATGACTTCCCGCAGATGGGACTTACTCATTGCTACGACCGTGACTCCAGCGACTGGTTCAGAGGTCGTGAACGCACATGGAAATTTGTGGCTGAACGTGAATGGGTAATGGGTTCATATCAATGGATAGGCTTTGACCACAGAGGTGAAACCGTATGGCCTCGTCTCTCCTCTTGCTCAGGTGCAATTGATATGTTCCTCCTCAAAAAGGATGCATTCTGGCACAACAAGGCACTTTGGACAAGCGAACCTATGATACACCTTCTCCCCCACTGGAACCATCCCGGTCATGAGGGTGAAAAGCTCAGAGTATGGGCATACACAAACTGTGATTCCGCTGAACTTTTCGTTGACGGAGAAAGCCGCGGCAAACTTGAGCTTGAGCCTTACGACCATGCCGCATGGGAAGTTGAATATCACCCCGGCAAAATTGAAGTCGTAGGCTACAAGGACGGTCGTGAATGCTGTCGTGAGGCACATGAAACTACCGGAAAACCTGTCGCTCTTCGTCTCAGATGTGAAACTCCCGATGTAAAGGTAGGAGATACCGCAATTTACACCTGCTACACACTCGACAGCGACGGTCGTGAAGTTCCGACAGCCGACCCGACAGTACGTTTTGAGGTAAACGGAATCGGTACAATAGTTGGCACCGGCTCTGCGGTATTCGACCATGAACCTGTAAAATCAAATATTCGCAAGATGTTCGCCGGAAAGATATCCATTGCTGTAAAGTGCAACAGACCCGGCACACTCAGACTTTACGCACACGCTGACGGACTCGACTCCGCAAGATGTGACGTTGAGCTTAACTAAATAAGGCATAACAAAAAGCCGTACTTCAGATTTTCTCCGAGGTACGGCTTTTATTTATTCAGTTATATTTGAGTCGGAAAACGACCGATTAATACTGGGTTCTGGTTTCTCTGTAAGGATTAACTTCAGCTGCGAACATCGGCTTAATTGTTACGCTGGAGCTGAATTCCTTGTCTGCGAAACGATACTTTTCGGCAAGCTCAGGACCACAGGAGTTAGAACCGATACCGTCCATTCTCATATCGAGAATTACTGTGGTTTCGGGATTTCTCTTAAGCTCGTAGTGGTGACGTGTCTTTGTGAGTTGTTCGGGAGTGAAGTGGCTCGCATTGAAGGAGAAGGGTTCGCAAGATGTGAAGAGGAATCCGTGACCTGCAACTGTATGAACGTCAGCCCATCTGCATCCCCAGTGAGAAGAGTTTTCCTGCGGGAATACATAAGGTTCGTAGTTTTCGGTAACGGTAGACTTGTATTCGCCGAGCTTTGCAGCAAGTTTCTTGTCGGAGTAGCTTTCCATAGGACCGTAACCGAAGTAACGCATCTGTTCAGAGCCTTCGGGCATTGTAAGTCTCATGCCGAAACGAGGATAATGTCTCTTTTCAACATTCCACTTAACGTCGCAGCCAATCTTGATACCCATAGCGTACTTAACGGTATAGGTAATGTCAGCGTGAAGAATAACTTCATTGGGAGCAGCACCGAGGCTTATCTTAGCAAGGATAACAGCTTCATTTTCGTCAGCCTTAACCACTTCTGTAGAGTAGCACTTAACCTTAGCTTCATGGAATCCGGAGTTTCTCCAATCCCACTGTACGTTTCTGTCGTTATCTGTGGGAGCTCTCCAAATCTGAGGAACTATGGGTTCTGTGATGAGGTGTTCGCCATTGTCGCAGATATCTGTAATCATACCGGAGAACTTGCTAATCTTGTATACAGTTTCGCCTGTTGTAACAGTGTACTCTTCTCTGTTTTCGGTGAGAGCAACGGGATAGAGTGCGGGAGCTGCGGGATGAGCTTCTGTCTTATCATATACGAACTGCTTGAAGCCAATTTCGTAGCCTGCTTCTGCCCATGCGGTAGGCTTGTTCTGTCTGAAGGAAAGGTCAACAGTAACGATACCGTGTGCGGGAAGCTCGGATTCTTCAAGGAGAACTATTTCAGCTTCTGATTCGGGAGCGATTTCAAGGCTCGGCTTAACACCGGACATAACGGGCTTACCGTCAACCTTAACTGTCCATGCCATAGAAATATCGCAGAGGCAAGTGAAGAAACGACGGGACTTAATCTTAACAGTACCGGGTTTAACTTCATCTACGAACATAGGCATTACTACCTGCTTGAGTTCTTCGAGACCTGTATGAACTCTTCTGTCGGGGTAAACAAGACCGTCTACGCAGAAGTTACCGTCGTGAGGATGGTCACCGAAGTCACCACCGTATGTGAAGTCGGGGTCAGAGTATCTGTCGTTGATAGCAACAGAATGGTCTGTGAATTCCCAAACGCATCCGCCGAAGAACTTATCGTGCTTTTCGATGATTTCCCAGTAGTCAGCGAGGTCTCCGGGACCGTTACCCATTGCGTGGCTGTACTCACAAAGGAAGAGGGGTACGTCCTTTTCAGCGTTTGCACAGTATTCGTCACACCACTGAGGAGAAGCGTACATTCTGCTTTCTACATCGGTAATATCTCTGAGGTATTCGCCGTTGTTGTAACCGGAGTGAGCACCTTCGTAATGAACGATTCTAGAAGTATCACGGGACTTAATCCACTTGTACATAGCCTTATGGCAACAACCCCAGCTGGATTCGTTACCGAGTGACCAGAATACAACGCAGGGATGGTTCTTATCTCTTTCAACCATTCTCTGAGCTCTGTCAACATATTCGTTTTCCCATGCAGGATTGTCGGAAAGGTCGTTCCAAGGTCTTGCACCATGTGTTTCGATATCTGTTTCATCGCAAACATAGAGACCGTACTTGTCGCAGAGTGCTGTGAATCTGGGGTCGTTCGGGTAGTGGGATGTACGAACCATGTTTACGTTGTGAGCCTTCATAATCATAATGTCACGAACCATATGCTCTACGGGAGTTGCGTGACCGAGGAGGTGATGGCTGTCGTGACGGTTTACACCCTTGCACTTAACCTTCTTACCGTTGATAAGAATGCAAGCATCCTTGATTTCAACACGTCTTGCACCAATCGGGAATGTGATGTATTCGTTTCCTGCGTGAAGAACGAGATTGTAGAGGTTAGGAGTTTCGTCTGACCAGAGCTTTGCGTTTTCAACTGTGGGGATAACTATCTTGCCTTCGCCGTCAACTTCGCACTTGCCTTCGGAAATTACCTTACCGCAGGGGCATTCGAGCTTCCATTCAACATCAGTCTTACCGTTAACAATAACATCTGCTGTGAAATCAGCGTTCTTGAATTCGTCATCGAGTTCGCAGTGAACGAAAACGTCGCTAATGTGAGTTTCATCTCTGAAAAGGAGGTATACTTCACGGAAGATACCTGACATACGCCACATATCCTGGTCTTCAAGATATGAACCGTCGGACCACTTCAGTACAAGAACCTTGAGGCTGTTTTCACCGGCATTAACCTTATCAGTGATGTCGATTTCGCTTGTCATGTGGCTAACCTGGCTGTATGCAACGAATTCATCATTTACCCATACATAGAAAGCAGAGTCAACACCTTCAAAGTTGAGGTAAATCTTCTTGCCAGCCATAGCTGCGGGAACGGTGAAGCTGCGAGAGTAAAGTCCGCAGGGGTTTTCATCGGGAACGAACGGCGGGTCATATGTGTAGGGATAGTTTACGTTTGTGTAGTTCGGAACGTCATATCCACGTCCGAGAGCCATCTGCCAGTTCATGGGAACTGTGAGCTTATCGCTTCCTTCTGTGCAGAGGCAAGCAACCTCATTTACGGACTTGAAGAACTTGAAGTTCCATTCTCCGCAAAGTGATTTAAAGAACGCACTCTGTCCTCTTTCTTCGTGCTTGGATGAGCATTCGCACGGGAAGGGAATAAAATATGCGTGAGGCTTTTCACAACCAACGTGAATAGTTTCTGTTGTCTGATGATAATCAGGAATATTCAAAGGCATAGTAATTCTCCTTTTTGAATTTTTATTGTCACATGAATTATACCATACATTCCTAAAAAATGCTATATGATTAATTTTTTTATCGTATGAAAAATGTGAATTTTTATTGCAGAATCGTCTTTATTGTGATATAATCAGGTTAAATTATAGCAGAACACCACAAGAAAGGAACATTTTTATGAGAATATCAATGATAGGAACCAGCCACGGAGTTCCCGAACCGCACAGACGCTGTTCTTGCAACATGATAACTGTCGGAGAAGGAAAAAACGCAAGACGATATTTCATCGACATGGGTTCATCCGCTGCAATCGAAGAGCTTATCACAAGACACTACCCCATTGAATCCACAAAAGCAATCTTCTTCACTCATATGCACGGTGACCACACTCACGGAGCTATACAGTTCATTGACCTTTGCGACTGGTATTTCAAAAATGTACAGCTCAAGGTGTACTTCCCCGATGGTGAGGGGATAAACGCACTCAAGCATTGGCTCGGAGCTTGCAATCAGGCAATCCGCAACGGTGAATGGTTTGAACCATCCGATTTTAATTTCAGAGAAGGTATTGAACTCGGCGTTTGTAATGAAGGACTTATGTATGACGACGGATTTATTAAGGTAACCGCATACAGAACCGCACACTGCAAAACCTCATACTCATATCTCGTTGAAGCTGATGGACAGCGTGTACTATTCTCCGGAGACCTTTCTGCTGACCCCGAAAACGACTTCCCCTTTGAAGCTGCAGTAAACTGCGACCTCATTATTTGTGAAAACGCACACTTCTCACCTGAAAAGCTCGAAAATGTTCTCAGAAAGTGCGATTCCAAGCAGTTCATAGTAAACCACTATTCCAAAACATGGCACCGTGGACTTCTTGAAATGGTAGGAAGAATGAAACCCATCCCCGTTACCCTTGCAAATGACGGAATGGAAATTGAGCTTTGATTTTCACATAAACACAAAAGACCGTACCCTTATTTTTAAAGGTAAACGGTCTTTTTTGTTATTTACAGTTCAAAGTTCACAGCTCGAGCTTGCTTATAAGTGTCTGATAATAATCGTAGTCAATATCACGAATGTTCTCGAAATAGTGATTCATTCCGCTTCTGCCCTCACTGTCGCTCCAACGTATGATGTAATATCGTTTTTCATCTCCAGCAGGAATTGAGCATACAGGTGTACTTGTATCGGATGTGGAGCGAGTTTTTCCGGATATTACCACATTTCCGCGGTCATCTTCTACTGTGTAGAAAATAACAACATCGTCCCTTGTATCATTTACGGCATAAAGTGTAAGTTTTCCGTCATTCGGTTCATCGAACATCATAGAAAATGGCTTTTGTGACTGCTTTATGTAGTAATATGCCAGCTTTTTGTCAAGGTAGTAGTCTACGACTGCATCGGATATCTGCGGCCATCCGTCAATAAGGTTCCACCAGATTATGCCTGTTCTTCTCCACTTAGAAAGTCTGAATCTCTCGATAAAGTATTTCTTTGCTTCTGCCTGTGATATCTGGCTTGCACGTGAGAAATGCTCAAGGTCGGAAGTTGCAATACCCTCTCCGAACAATGTTACTACCTGATTCCACATAAGTCTGATTCGATATGTATACGGATCACTTCCGTCAGACATCATGCAGGCTGCGTGGCATAACCAGTATTTATCATCGAGACAGCACCAGAGATGGTCTTGCGGAATGTACTTTGCAAGTGATTCTGGTGAGGGACAGCCATGATATCCAGTTTCGGAGGCAAAATGGCACACGGTATTGCGGTAAAAGTCACCCTTGAAGTAGTCTCTGGGTCCCCAAAGATGATTTTCCGATATCTCACCACCGTTTCTGTATGCTTCTTCATCCATGTAGGGTGAGGACGGCAAATACGGTCTTGTTGGGTCGAGATATGCAAGCTTTTCGGGAATTACTTCTCTTGTAAGCACATTTTTGTTTGGGTCACTGTTGTTGTCACCCCAATGATGAGCTTCATCGCATTCGTTATCCCCTGCCCAAAGTACGATTGAAGGATGATGTCTGAGCTGTTTTACGATTGCCTCGGTTTCATCTCCAAGCAGCTTTTTCAGCTTTTCGTCGTTCGGGTAGATTGCACACGCCATTGCGAAATCCTGCCATACCATAATACCGTCACGGTCGCAGAAGTCGTAGAATTTTTCATTTTCATAAACATTTCCGCCCCAGCAGCGAACTATGTTACATCCGATATCGGTGAGCATGGGAAATATCATATCAAGGCGTTCTTCATCACGTGAATGATATGCATCTACGGGAACCCAGTTTGTACCCATTGCAAATACAGGCTTTCCGTTGAGTATGAATCTGAACTCTCCGTTGCCGTTTTTGTCGGTCGTACTTGTTCTGTCGAGCTGAACTTCACGTATACCTGTATCAAACTCAAGTGTATGAACGACTTCATCCTTGTAATACAGCTTTGCAGTTACGTGATAGAGGTTCGCATTTCCATAATTTCTGCACCACCACAGTTTAGGATTCCATACGGTAGTTCCGCAGTTTCCGCCCGTATGCCAGAGTGGTGCTACACCTGCCCAAAATTCGCTGTCCTCGCATTTTCCGTTAATCTCTATGCGGTAGTCTCGTATGTCACCGCATTCTATACGACAGTTGTAGTTTATTTTCAGGTCTGCTTTTTCCTCGTTTGCACGGCGTACAGCAACAAAAACATCCTTTATATAAGCAACAGGTCTTTCCTCAATGTATATATGTCTCCAGATACCTGCACTGACAGCACGACACATTATATCCCATCCATACATATGCGGAGCTTTTCTAACATACAAAGACTCGTTTGAATATCTCGTAGCCTGAGTATTTATCGGAATATCGTACTCTCTCGCCTTTATTGTGGCTGATGTCAAACGTACTGCAATCTCATGTTCACCTGCACTGAGACCTTTAAGTTCAAACTCGTGTGGTATCAGCATATTTTCGCTCTCGCCTACCAACACACCGTCAATAAACACCTCGGCAAAACAGTCTAATCCCTCACAAACAAGATACGGATGCACGTTTTTTTCGGGTTCATACGTAAAGCGTCTGTAATACAGCTGATCCATATTTTCACAGTCGTACAGAGAATACACGTTGTCACCGTAGAATATCTCACCGCATTTTCCCGCTCGCTCAAGGTCAAGCTCAAAGTTGCCGGGAACTTTCGCTGCAATTTTCATCAGTTCGGACTTTTCGGCTGCCTCACCTGTAACTATTCCACGGTCAAAATCGTAGTGATAACCGTATGCAAGTCTCCAGTCCCCATCAAGAGAAAGCCGTTTCAGATGATTTTGTTTCATAAAGCTAACATTTCTCCTTTTATCGAAGTTCACGTTATGATTTGAGCTTATTATAAATCATTCTCACACGCTTTTCAACAGTTTAAACAAACTTTTTGTACGACTTCAATTTTAACCAACAAAACCACTACCATATCTTTTTATAGCATTAATTTATCAAAATCAACACAAGCTATTGACAAACAAAAGATAAAATGCTATTATGAACTTGTGCAAATATGAAATTTAATTTTTTCTTATATATAAAGGAGAAACATTATGTTATCACAAAGACCGCCTATGGGCTGGAACTCTTGGAACACTTTCGGTGGAGCTGTAAACGAACAGGTTATCCGTGACACCGTTGATGCTATCATTGAAAAGGGTCTCAAGGACGTTGGTTACGAATACGTTGTTATCGACGACTGCTGGGCACTCCGTAAGAGAAACGCTGAAGGCAAGATGGTTGCTGACCCTGCTAAGTTCCCCTCAGGTATGAAGGCTCTCGCTGAGTACGTTCACTCCAAGGGACTCAAGTTCGGTATGTACTCCTGTGCAGGTACTCGTACTTGTGCCGGCTACCCCGGTTCTTTTGACTACGAATTCGTAGATGCTAAGACATTTGCAGAATGGGACGTTGACTTCCTCAAGTACGACTTCTGTGCTATGCCCCATCTCGCTAACGGTCCTATCCTTTACAACAGAATGGGTATGGCTCTTAAGGCTAGCGGACGTGAAATTCTCTTCTCTGCTTGCAACTGGGGTTCTGACTCCGTTGAAAAGTGGATTCGTTCTACCGGTGCTCATATGTATCGTTCCACAGGCGACATCAACGACAGCTTCAACAGCTTCAAGGATATCGCTATGAGCCAGGTTGACAAGATCGCATACTCCGGCCCCGGCTGCTACAATGACATTGATATGCTTATCTGCGGTATGTACGGTAAGGGTAACGTAGGTTACACCGGTGGATGCACAGATATCGAATATCGTACACACTTCGCTCTCTGGTGCCTCTTCCAGTCTCCTCTTATGATTGGCGGCGACCTCAACAAGCTCGACGACTTCAACCTTAACCTCCTCAAGAACAAGGAGCTCCTTGCTATCAACCAGGATGAAGAAGCTCGTCCTCCGATGATGGTTCGTGGCGGCAACAGACCTGTATTCTTCAAGCACCTCTCCGGCAACGAATACGCTCTCGCATTCTTCAACTTCGACGATAACGATGGTGAAGTAGGTGTTGAATTCTACGACCTCGGTCTTACTGTTGCTTCCAAGCACGCATTCAACTTCCGTGAAATCATCAGCGGTGAACAGATTGGTCGTGTTACAGAAAATATGGACGTATTTGTTCCTTCTCACGACTGCAAGATTTTCCGCGGTACACTCGAACAGATCTAAGTTACGAATAATTCAGAAGGGTGGGCGATGCTCACCTTTCTTTTTTGAGATATGATTAATTATACAGTTCCTAAATGTAAAAAATGCGGTAAGGTACTCACAAATGACGAAATTGGCATACACAAGAAAATGATAAACCGTGGTGCTACTGAGTTTTTCTGTCTGACCTGCCTTGCTGAAGCGACTCACACGACAGAAGAAAAGCTACTTGCACGTATCGAACATTTCCGTCGTCAGGGTTGTATCTTATTCCTATAAATAAAAAAACATGCGTGAACTTGAGTTGGACTCAAAAGCCACGCATGTTTTTTTTATTTATTTATCATTTCAGGGGTTACAATTCCATCAACTTCAATCGCATCGGGTTCAAGTGCCAGGCAGGCTTTTAAACTTGCATCATCACGTGCCGTCCAGATTCCGACTTCTCCGTATTCACGAACCATGTCTGCGGTAGCTTTGTCCGCAGGAGGATATGGCAGCCATGACTTTTTCTCTGACGGGAGCCATGTTGTAAGCTTGTTATTCTTGAGAACTGAGCGAATACTGTTCATTATTTCACGGCTAACCGGACCGTCGTAATGTATCTCACTGTTCGGGAACTCACTTGCAACTCGTGCGACAAATTCCACTGACTTACAAGTGAACGAAATGTAATTTTCACCGTTATTCTCGTGAACAAGTGCGATTATTGCATCAATCTGTTCGGATGTGAATGACTCAACGACGTTATCAACCTTAACATGAGCCTTATTTTTCTTTGCGAACTCGATAACTTCTGTAAAAAGCGGTATCTTTGTTCCTTTGAATTGTTCATCGAACGCAACACCAAAATCAAGCTCCATAGCCTCGGCAAGAGTTATGTCAGCTATCTTTGTTTCGGCAGGAAGTTTGTTTCCGTCCTTGTCTCTGCCTGTGCGGTTGACTGTCCAGTCATGTAGAAGTACGCATACCTGATCCTTTGTGAACTTCGGGTCAAGCTCTATTATCTGATACTTCTGTTCAACGGCCGCCTCGTATGCTATCATCGTGTTTTCGGGATGAGTACGGCAAGCTCCTCTGTGTGCCTGTAAACGTATCATTATTTACACCTCTTTTTTATTTATCATTTCCGGAGTTACAATTCCATCAACTTCAATTGCATCGGGTTCAAGTGCCAAGCAGGCTTTAAGGCTTTCCTCATCACGTGCAGTCCATACTCCGACATCCCCATATTCATGAACCATTGCAACGGTCTCTTTGTCCGCAGGAGGATATGGCAGCCATGACTTTTTCTCTGACGGGAGCCATGTTGTAAGCTTGTTATTCTTGAGAACTGAGCGAATACTGTTCATTATTTCACGGCTAACCGGACCGTCGTAATGTATCTCACTGTTCGGGAACTCACTTGCAACTCGTGCGACAAATTCCACTGACTTACAAGTGAACGAGATGTATTCTTCACCGTTATTTTCGTGAACAAGTGCGATTATTGCATCAATCTGTTCGGTTGTGAATGACTCAACGACGTTATCGACCTTTATGTAAATCTTATTTTCTTTTGCAAACTCGATAACCTCGGTGAACAGAGGTATCTTTGTTCCCTTATATTTTTCGTCATATGCAACGCCAAAGTCAAGCTCCATAGCCTCGGCAAGAGTAAGGTCAGCTATTTTAGTTTCGGCAGGAAGTTTGTTTCCGTCCTTGTCCCTGCCTGTGCGATTAACTGTCCAGTCATGGAGAAGTACGCATACCTGATCTTTTGTAAATTTTGGGTCAAGCTCTATTATCTGATATCCCTGCTCAAGTGCAGCTTTATATGCTGGCATCGTGTTTCCGGGATGAGTACGGCAAGCTCCCTGATGTGCCTGTAAACGTATCATGATTTTATCCTCCATTTTTTCAGTCATGCTCAACGGTAAAGCTGTCATATTCCGGTGCTGTATATGGATGAGTTTTATTCTGAAGCATCGTCATATGTGTCTTTGCGTTTATTGCATGATAAAGTGAAGTTATTCCTGACGGTGGACAAGTATAATCTCCAAGTCCTGCTATGATTTCAGTTTTACATTTTACTCTTGCACCCTGTGATACAGTATCGTAGTAGTCAAGTCCATGTTCCATTTCGGGAATCCAACCTCTTACTCTGCCGCTTTCACTTCCTCTGAGGTCGCAGAACCACGGAACCCAAGCAACGAGCTTTGTAACATCGCTGTCATGAGCCGCAACTGCTATTGCCTGCATCGCACCCATGCTGCTTCCGCGTACCGTGACGTTCTTTCCGTCCCAAAGAGATAGAGTTTTACAATATCTTACCGCCTGTAATGCACGGAATATCATATTTTTGAAGTAAACAGTATCGGGAGAACGATTTTCTTCTCTGTTAAAGCCGAATGCCTCAAACTCACCTGAGAACAGCTCATTGTAATACTCTGCTTTTTCGCCGTTCTTTATACCATGCTGGTTGAGTGAGAGCTGTATTGCACGATTTTTGTTCGGCACGGGAGCACTTGAAACTCCATAGCCTAAATATTCTACAATTATCGGAAGTTCACCCTCTGCCGCATCTCTAGGAAGTCGTAGATATCCCGATACAGGATATTTTCCGGCACAGGTGATTTTCACATCATATACCACATCTCCGGGGTCACCGCTTGCGAACTCCCTTTGTTCAAGAAGTACGGGCTTTACCGGGTCAAGCTCTGTTGCTATTGCATTTGCCCAGAACTCATCAAAGTCGGCAGGTTCGGTAGACTTTTTGCGTATCTCATCGAAGTTTGCACAAGCTCCACCCTCGAAAACATCGCATTCGGGCAGAGGTTCGCCGTTTTCGTCACACGCAGTCACGATAAGATGTACATATCCGGCACAGCTGAGGGATGTATGATATACGAGCGTTCCGCCATTCACCACGCCTTCCTCGCAAACTCCGTCATCACCGTTTCTCTTGTATTTCAGCTGAGGGCAGAACATTGGAACTCCGCCGCAAGTAAGTCGAACATTGAATACAATATCATCTCCGACTTTATAGGAAAGTGCATTATCCGCTCCGCCTGTGAAATACTTGCGTGCAGGAAGGTTATCAGTAAACAGATATGCTCCGTCACGTCCACAACCGCTCTTTTTGAACCATTCCTCGCATACCGCAGAAATATCTATATTTTCTACGTACTCAGCACCGTTTTCACCGCAATCACTCATATAGCTTTCAAAATCGGGGTAGTTTTTGCCGTTGAATCGGTTAAGAAGCTCTTTATTCGATGTGTAGTATTTATTTGAGTCAAGGTGCATCTGTGCATCGGCATCTGCTGAACAAATTGAGTACATTGCGCCGCCCGTTGCCTCATAGAACAGATTGCGTGATATTTTGAAGCCTCCTCCATCAGCAGCCTTGGGAATTCTCCACATGAAAAGGTGATGTCCCATAGGCCGAGGATATATTTCAGAATTACGTGGCTTTGTATCACCGAACGCTGAGAATCCACCGCCTGCGTAAAGACAGATATTATCCTCGAATACAGAATCAACGAGCATCACGTCACGACCCTCATAAGCACCCATTCCGTAATTTATGAAAAGGTTATTTCTCATTACGATTTTTGCAGGCTCACATGACAAAGTTCCCTGCTCTGTTATTGCGGAGTCATAGATATTGTTGAAATAGCAGTCCTCGATAAGGATATTTTCGCCGTATTCCCAGAACTCAATGGCATTACCGAAGCGAATTCTCAATGTATTATTCCAAACCGCACCGCCTATGAACAGAAATGAACAACGTCTAACCGTCATATCACGGCAGCATCCCGATAAAGCATGAACTCCACTTCCGAAGAAACAAAGATCCTCGCAGACTGTGTGATTTTTATTCTGAGACAGCAATCTTGCTCCCCAAACTGCACACTCAATGTGAGAATATACCTCTGACGGGTTTCCTTTTGAAAATACGAGAACCTTATGCTGAACGTCGTCCTCGCCTTTTCTCTCACGTCTGCCTGCGGTATTATCGAACCAGTCTCCCTGTGATGAGAGATCGTTTTCACTCCAACGAAGTGTCGCACCGATTCTTCCGTTATCATATATGAAGTTTGCAACCTCATCGTTGAGTTCTTTTGTAAGCTGCCATATATTGGGGCGAACTTCAGTCCAGTTTTCAGCCGAGCTTACATCGACAGAACCGCAGAACACAGGCTGATTTCCATCTCCGTATGCACCATATGTAACGGGATTTCCGTTTTCACCACTCACACGATCGAGCGTACCACGTGTAAAGCTGCCTCTCTTGAAAAGGACGAAATCTCCTGCTTTTATCGGAAGGTCTTTATATGAACGTCTTGCAGTTTCGGGCGAAAATCCGTCGAAGCTGTCATTACCATTATTTGGGTCTATATAGTATTTCATATACCTGCTCCTGTTGTTTATTTTGTATGTATTATATAATATTCACTTGAGTTTGTCAATTAATTGTTGACTTTTCCCGCTATTTGTTATATAATCTCCAAAAACATATATGTGAGGAATCAGCTATGATGTTCACCGACAAAAGATACGGCAACGACTTTTCAAAGGACCCCTGCGTTGTTGCATACAAAGGAAAATACTACCTCTATTACTCAATTTGGACTAACGACAAAAAAACTCTCGGCATAGGAATAGCTCAGTCAAGCGACATGGACAACTGGGACATAGTAGGCGAGATACCTCTGACACAGGAATGTGAAAAGAAAGGTATCGGTGCCCCAGGAGCTATCGTTTACAACGGAGTTATTCACCTTTTCTATCAAACCTATGGAAACTGGGAAAACGACAAGATATGTCACGCTGTATCAACTGACGGTGTGAATTTTATAAAGGATGAAAGCAATCCTATATTCTCACCCTCGAATACATGGTGCTGTGGTCGTGCTATTGATGCGGACGTTATAGCATTTGGAGGCAGACTCTACCTTTATTATGCAACACGTGACCATGCAATGAAAATTCAGAAGGTCGGAGTTGCTTCTGCTCCTCTTGACAGTGATTTTTCACATGATACATGGCGTGAGGAACTTCTTCAGTCCGCTCTTGCACCTGAGTTCAAATATGAGGGAGAGTGCATCGAAGCTCCCGCAACATTTGTATCAGGCGGTCGTGTATTCATGTTCTACGGCGGTTCGTACAACTGCACACCTCAGCAGATAGGGCTTGCTGTTTCATCAGATGCTGTCCATTTTGACAAGGTTTCAGCCGAACCGTTCCTCCCGTGCGGAAAACCAGGTGACTGGAATGCCAGTGAATCGGGACATCCCTATGCCTTTGTTGACGATAACGGACAGATATATCTCTTCTATCAGGGTTCGCCCGATGGCGGAAAGAGCTGGTACATTACAAAGACACGTCTTGAAATGAAAAACGGACTCCCCGTTATTGCCGAATAAAATCAATACTCCTTTGGCATACAGCCTACATACTGCTTGAATTTGCGATAAAACGAAGAAAGTGTAGTATATCCTACCTCCTCTGCTATACTCGACACACTTCTTTTACTTTCAGAACGAAGTAATGCACAGGCGTAGTTTATTCTACATCTATGGAGATACTCAAGCGGAGAATACCCGAGTACGGAAAGAAACAACCTTCTCATATGACCCTCGCTGAGATGGCACATTTCCGCTAGCTCGGGTACTTTTATATCCTCGTAATAATGGCTCATCATGTACAAAATAGCAGGCATTATCGGCTCTCCCGAAAGCTCAGTCGTTCCTCTTTCATCATTTTTTAAGGGAGAACGGCTCATAAGGAGAAGCATTTTACTGATAAGCAGGCGACACATATAGGCATAATCACGTGATTTTTCGTTGTTTTCCTTGACCAAAGCGATAATTATATCACGATAATCAATGTTATCCTCACCGATGAATATTCCGCCGTGGATGTTTTTGTCATTTTTTATGCCATTGTACAGTTCAAGTGTGTGTGTCATTTCTTCTGAAAACATTGCATCCATGTCGATGTTCATGAAATACCATTCCGTAGCTTCAAATGAGGCACTTTGAGCAATATGACGCTCTCCCGGAAATATAACGGAGATATCACCGCTTCTGAACGGATAAATACTGTTTTCAACAAAGAATATTCCGCTTCCTTTCACACAATACCCAAGCTCAAGCTGTCCGTGTGCGTGTATCGGAGGAGATTTCGTCTCAAGATGATTTTTAAAAACAATCATCGGAATCTCATCGGAAAGCTTCTCGTTATATCGGTTTACTTTATTAAGCCATTCGTCACGTGTTTGTTTTTGCATATCATTATCCTCCTTACTGTTAGTATTACTTGAATTATACTACATATTTATGCTGCTTTCAACCGCAATTCAGGCAATATCATAATTTTCACAAAAATGCTAATGTTCGAAACTGCAAAGGTCATGTTTGTTTTTGACATTGTAATTGCACCTATGCTGTGCTATAATCGAATTGTAAAATTCTACAAATATATTTGTAAGGAGATTTAACTATGGCAGGCTGGACCAGTTTAAAATGGCTCGTTAGAGAAGAAATCAATCAGAAGCGTGAAGAAGGCTGTGACGTAAACGGCTTTATCGAACTCTGGGAAGAAGCAGGAGACACCGAAAGCAAACTCATGAGCGTATACGAAAAGCTCAGTGAACTCAAGCCTTCTGTTGACTACAAGTACAACGAACCCAACGAATACGAAGATATCATCAAGCTCGCAGACAGAAATGTTCCCGCAAAGACACTCGACTACGAAAGCGATGAAACAAAGGACAAGTTCTACGGTGCATGGCTCGGAAGAAGTGCAGGTTGTGCATTAGGTAAACCGTTTGAAACCCATCCCTTCACAGGCGGTACAAAGGAAAAAAGCGGTGCCTCATTTGTAAAGCAGTGGTACGAGGGTGCCGGAGAATGGCCTATCAAGGGTTATGCTCCTGAAAATTCAACTGCACGTGACAGTGAGGACAAGCTCTGGATAGGTTGCTCCCTCAGCCATCGTGAAAACATCAAGTACATGGAAACAGACGACGACATTCGCTACATGGTTCTCGCTCTCCTCATCACAGAGGGTAAGGGCAAGGATTTCGACCAGTGGGATGTTGGTAAGTATTGGCATTCCTACCTTACATACAGCGACGTATGCACAGCAGAAACACAGGCTTACCTCAATTTCGCACATCAGACAGCACATATGATAGGAAAGCCGTCTGACCCTGCTGAAGTAAAAAAGGCTATTGAATATACAAGAAACTATCTCAACCCCTACCGTGAATGGATCGGTGCTCAGATCAGAATCGACATCTACGCATACGCAGCAGCAGGTGACCCCGAACTCGCAGCAAAGATGGCATTCATGGATTCTTCATTCTCACACATCAAGAACGGTATCTACGGTGCAATGTACACAGCAGGTGTTATCGCAGCGGCATTTACCGAAAAGGAACCTATGAAGTGTATCGAAGCAGGTCTTGCTCAGATTCCGAGAACCTCTAGAACCTATGAAGCTATTGTACATGCTATAAAGCACACAGAATCCTCCAACACAATGGAAGAAATGCAGGAAAAAATCTGGAACGAACACAAGGGCTACGACTGGGTTCACACTATCCCCAACGCTGCTATGTGTACAGGTGCGTTCCTCTGGTCTGAGGGTGAATTTGAAAAGGGTATCGTTGCCGCAGTTTCCGGTGGTCTTGACACAGACTGTAACGGTGCTACTGTTGGCTCTATGGTCGGTGCAATGAACGGTGCAAAGAAGATCCCCGACACATGGAAAGCTCCTCTTAACGACACAATGTACTCACGTATCCACGGCTTCCACCCCATCGCAATCTCCGAATGTGCAAGAAGAACTCTCGAATGTGCAAGGAAGATAAGAGGTTAATTTAGATAATGAAAAGAATATTATGCCTGCTTATAACTTCCGCTCTTTTACTTACAACATTTGCAGGCTGTTCAAGCGGTGACACAAACAGCAACAACTCCACCGGAACAAAGGGCAACACTTCCTCTGAATCTAACACTTCCGAGTCCGAGACAGAAGCTGAAACTGAGCCTGACTATTTAGCACACCTCGCCGGAAAATCATTTGGTGATATAGAATTCCGTGTTCTCGCCAATGGTGCGGGTGCAGGAGAATGGGAAGGTCACGAAATTGAAGCTGAAGAACTGACCGGAGACCTTATAAACGATGCTGTATACGAAAGAAACGCTATAATTCGTGACAACTACGGCGTAAACATCGTAAGCGTTAAGTCCACAGGAATCTGTACCGATGATTTCCGTCAGGCTGTAAAGGCAAGCTCAAATGACTACGACATGGGTCTTGTTTATGCAAACGGTGCTATTCCGCTTTCACTTGAGGGTGGACTTTATGACCTCAAAGCACTTCCGAATGTTCAACTCGATGCTGCCTATTTCGACCAGAACTCAAACGAAACTCTGACGCTCGAAAATCATCTTTACGTATCCTACGGTGACATGAATATGCAGAACATCGACCTTGCATGGTGTGTAATGTTCAACAAGCAGATTGCGGCAGACAATGCTCTTCCGAATATGTATGAGATAGTTGAAAAGGGTGAATGGAATTTCGATACTCTTGCAACTCTTTCCAAGAACAATCTTCGTGACCTCGACGGTGATGGTAAGATAACTGAATCCGACAGCTTAGGTCTTGTAACTCCTTATGACAGAACCTGTCTTGCGTTCATGTTCGGCTCCGACATTGAATTCATTGATAAGGATGCAAACGACTCTCCCGTATACAATTCTCTCGGTGACAAGGTTTACTCCGTATACGACAAGGTACTTGCACTCTACAATGATGACTCCTGTATGAACGTATACAATATCACAAACTCATGGCGTGGCTCTGAGAATATGTTCATGGAAAACCGTATTCTGTTCTATGTTGAATGTATGCAGAACCTCTCTCGTTTCCGTGACATGGAAGTAGACTTCGGTGTGCTTCCCATGCCAAAGTACGACAAGGCTCAGGAGAAATATCGCAGCATGGTTTGCGACTTTGCCTCCGCTACTGTAATACCATCATACTGTCAGAACACAGAGCTTGCAGGATTTGTTCTTGATGCGCTCAACGCAACCTCACACAATACAGTACGTTACGCTTACGTTGAAAAAGCACTCAAGTACAAAAACTCCCGTGACGAAGAATCACTCACATCTATCAACATAATCCTCGACTCCATGTACTACGACCCCACATATCTCTACGGTTGGGGCGGCCTCACTACAACTATCGGCTCACTTGCAACTGCACAGAGCGACTCCCTCGCTTCATCTCTCAAGAGACTTGATAAGAAGATGCAGTCCACTATAACAAAGTATCTCGAAAGATATCACGAGATTCTCGCAGCTAACTGAGTTATAGTCTTGTAAAACAAAAGAGTGTTAATGGCAATAAAATCCATTGGCACTCTTTTTGTTTTGATTAAATTCAGAAAAAATCGGTAATAGCTCCGCATATGTACATTCTTTTTAGACATGATAAGAAAATACTATTGCTTTTTCAGCGGAAATATGTTATGATTATTTTGCAACAATATCATTTCACACTCGGAGGAAACTATGGGCATACTTACCTATAATGACCACGCCTTTCTTATGGATGGCAAAGAATACACCATAATTTCAGGTGCTATGCATTACTTCCGGATTCCCCGTGAATACTGGCTTGACAGACTTACAAAGCTCAAGGAATGTGGCTTTAACACAGTGGAAACCTACACCTGCTGGAACCTTCACGAAAAGCACGAGGGTCAGTTCGACTTCTCCGGAATGCTTGACATCGCTGAATACGTTCGCATCGCAGAATCTCTCGGACTCAACGTAATTCTTCGTCCCGGTCCGTATATCTGTGCTGAATGGGAATTCGGTGGACTTCCCGCATGGCTCCTTTCCTATAAGGACATGAACATCCGCTGCAACGATGAAGTATTTATCTCCAAGGTTCGCAGCTACTATCACAAGCTCTTTGAACAGCTCGATGGTCACTTCTCCACTCAGGGCGGTGCTATCATCATGGTTCAGATTGAAAACGAATACGGCTCCTACGGTAACGACAAGGAATATCTCCGTGCAATCGAGAATATTTATCGTGAATGCGGTATCGACGTTACTCTCTTCACATCCGATGGTGCTTGCTGGTGGATGCTCGGCGGCGGTACTCTTCCCGACCACCTCTGCGTTGCAAACTTCGGTTCACATCCCGTTGAAAACTTCGCAATGCTCGATAAATTCCGTCAGAATCAGCCCCATATGTGCGGCGAATACTGGTGCGGTTGGTTTGACCACTGGTATGACGGTCACCACACACGTGAAGCAGATGAACTCGCAGGTCTGTTCCGTGACATGATAGACTCAGGTGCTTCCCTGAACTTCTATATGTTCCACGGTGGTACAAACTTCGGCTTCATGAACGGTGCTAACGACTACGGTGTATACGAACCTACAATCACAAGCTACGACTACAACGCACTTCTCAGCGAAGCAGGCGACATGACTCCCGCTTTCCATGCAGTTCGTAAGATAATCGAAGATAAGTATGGCAAGCTCCCGCCGCTCACAGTTAAGAACAGCGAAAAGAAGGCTTACGGCAAGGTTGAACTTACCGAAAAGGCATTCATTCTTGACGCAGCTCCCAAGATGACCTCTCCCATTCACAAGGCTGCTCCCAAGTTCCAGGAAGAAATCGGTCAGAGCTTCGGCTACACTCTCTACTCCACAGTAGTAAAGGGTCCTCGTGAAGAAATGGAACTCCAGTACGATACACTTCACGACAGAGCAGTTGTATTCTTTGATGGCGAATATAAGGGAACAATCGAACGCTCCAGACGTGCTGACAAGATAACAGTACAGCTCGGCGTTGGTGAAGAAGTTAAGATGGATATCCTCGTTGAAAACATGGGTAGAACCAACTACGGTCCTCACATGGGCGACAACAAGGGTATGACAGGTATCCGTTTCGGTCAGCAGCTCCACTTCGGTTGGGATATGTACCCGCTTGAAATGGATGACCTCTCCGCTATTCCCTTTGAAAAGGCTGAAGGCGGTGTAGAAAAGGCTTCCTTCATGAGAGGTAAGCTTAACATCGAAGGCGAACCCATGGATACATTCATCAGACTCGATGGATTCCACCACGGCTTTGTTGTAGTAAACGGCTTCAACCTCGGTAGATACTACAACGATGCAGGCCCGCAGAAAACACTTTACTGCCCTGCTCCGATGCTCAAGTCAGGCGAAAACGAAATTATCGTATTTGAAATGGATTCCAGCGACAGAAATGTTATCGAATTCACAGATACACCCGACCTCGGCTGAGTTTAAGTTAAATTAATATAAAAAGGATGAGTTTTCCAAGTGACTTTCACTCGGTCTGCTCATCCTTTTATATTATCTGAAATATTTTCTGTCAAGGGCTCTCATTTGTGCGGCTTCTGCTATGTGCTGTTTTTTTATGCGGCCGCCTATCATTCCATCCTCTTCCGTTATGCCACGTGACACTGCATCAAGGTCACAGAGAGTTCTCGCAACACGAAGTATTCTGTCGTATGCTCTTGCGGAAAGGTTCATTTTGGTAAACACGGCCTCCATGACCTTTTTTGAGTCCTCATCCAATGCACAAAACTCTCTAAGCTCGTCAGTTTCCATGAGTGCATTTGATTTTACCGCATAATTCTTGACTCCTGCACGCTGAAATCTCATTCTCGACAGCTCTCTTGCGGCGTTTACCTTTTCCCTAACCAGAGCGGAGGTCTCTCCCCTTGTATCGTCCGACAATTCATCGAACGACAGTGCGGGCATTTCCACCTGTATATCTATTCTGTCAAGCATGGGACCGCTTATCTTTTGAAGATATGCACGAATATCGGTTGCTTTACAAGTGCATTTTCCATTCGGTGAACCATAGTAACCGCATTTGCAAGGATTCATCGCACAAACAAGCATGAACGATGACGGATATGTAAATCTTCCTGCGGCTCTGGTTATAGTCACCTGCTTATCCTCTATCGGCTGTCTCAGTGCTTCGAGTGCATCCTTTTTAAATTCGGGAAGTTCATCGAGGAACAGCACTCCGTTATGTGCGAGAGATATTTCCCCCGGAGTTGGTATCTTTCCTCCACCGACAAGAGCAGCGGTACTGAGAGAATGGTGCGGTGAGCGGAACGGTCTTTCAAGCACGAACGGAAGCTCATCACTCAGCATACCTGCACATGAGTATATTTTTGTGTCCGCAAGTGCCTCCTCATAGCTCATTTTCGGGAGTATTGTAGGAAGTCGTTTTGCAAGCATTGATTTTCCCGAACCGGGTGGTCCTATGAACAGGATATTATGTGCTCCTGCCGCAGCTGTTAGTAATGCACGTTTTGCGACGAGCTGCCCTTTCACCTGAGATATATCTTCGGCTGAAATATGCGAGTCTATGCTATCGTATGGGTTTGAGGTTGCCTTTTCGAGAACCGCACCATCATCTCCTCTGAGGAACGCTACGAGAGACATGATGTTATCGACACCGTATATCTCTATTCCCTCACGATATGCAACAGAGGCTTCACGTAAGTTTTCCAGTGGCACAAATATTCTATCTCTACCGCTGTTTATCGCGGCTATCGTCATGCCGAGGACTCCACGGACATGTCTGACCTCACCTGAGAACGATATTTCACCAATGAAAGTACTGTTTCCAACATCCCCTACGATATTCATCGCCTGATACACCGCTATAAGAATGGCAAGCTCCATTGCTGTACCCTCTTTTTTCTTGTCGGCAGGGGCTAAATTTATGCTTATATCTGCTGACGGAATGCTTATTCCACAGCTTTCGGAGGACGTGAATATTCTTTTTTCGGATTCTCTTACGGCAGCATCGGGAAGTCCGACTATTTCAAATGACGGCAGCCCTTTTTTTGCGGCACATTCGACACGTATCTCATATCCGTCAACTCCCGAAGCTGCGGCAGAATATGTTATTGAAAGCATTGCTATCTCCTTAGGATGTTATATCTCATGTATAAGTAATGACAGCTCACGCAAATGCTCTGCCACAGATGAATTTGTATGCTCTCCACCCATGACAACATGAAAGTCATGCGGAACAGAGTTATTTTCAGCAGTTCAGAATATCGGTATGGAATGTCTCCCACAACAGTGTCGTTTTCACCGGCTGAGACGAGTATTTTCGGATATTTTTCGCACGATGTACACGGTCTAAAAAACTCATCTTTCAACTGTCCGGGATGAAGTGATTTGTTCTCTCCGGGAGTCAGTCCGGGTGCAGGACACGCTCCGCCTACTACACGAAACAAATCCGGACGCATGAATCCGATATACAAAGACTCACGTCCACCCATTGAAAATCCGCTTATCGCACGTTTATTTTCATCTATCGCATATTTTGTTTCTATGTTAGGCATCAGAGACACGGTAAGCTCAAAAATAAAGTTATCGTATGCAGATGAATTTATGAAGTCGAGTGCAGTACATTTTTCACGCTGTCGGCTGATGTATATATACGGAAACACAACTGTACAGTCACTCATGTTTTCTTCTATTATAGAGCATATTTCATTGTCATCTGAAAGTGAATGCTCGTCTCCCGAATACCCATGCAAAAGATACAGCACAGGATGAACCGCACCATCATCTGTAGTCATAACAACAGCTTTCATCTCACGACGGGTCTGAGTTGAATAATATGTAAATATCTCTTTTTTCACAAATATCACCGTATTTCCTGATTTTTCAAGTTTATGATAACACAAAAGCGATGTGATTGCAACTATATCACAGAAAAAAAGCATGAATATCAGCTTTTACGCTTATCCATGCTTTTTTGTGTTATTTAATTCTGACCGTATGCGTCAACATCGAGTCCCTTGAGAACACGTGAGGTATCGTTCAGCACTTTATTTACAAGGTCGTTTGTGGTATAGAATTCACCTGCACCGTTTACGGTTACGAATATCTTACCGCCACTGATTTTACCTGTTGATTCTTCAACATACTGATAGAACTTGTATTCGCTGAAGCTGCCGTCCACACTTTCACAGGTGAGTGTCATAACTACCTTTGATTCATCCTTCATAAGAGCAAGTCTGTCCTCATCGGAAAGTGTAGCGTATTCCTGATTTGTGAGGTTAAGCATAGTTTTGTAATATTGACGGAAGTTGTTTACATCAGCATTCTTGATTACAGTACCGGAATTTGTTTCAACTACATCAAGAGTAGCGTTACCATCCGCATCTATTCCATGAGTAAGCTCATAGTGAACGTCTACGTCTGCGGAATCAATGGCAATACTCTTTACAGTAGCGATATTAACAAAGAACGGTGTTGAGGATATCCATTTGAAGCTGCCGCCCTCAAGCCAGTTCAGCTTATCGTCCTCTACATGGCAGATAAGATTGTATCCATAGAGATTGGAGCAAGCATAATATCCGCCACCTGCCTGTCTTTCGGAAACCATAACGATAAATTCATAGTCCTCAAAGACGTATCTTACCATGTACTTGGGTTCTTCAAGACCGTACTGTGCATATACTTCATCATCAGGCTTGAATGCCATTACCTCGTCACCCTGAAGTGAAATGAAGTTATACAGAGCCTGATAATAGATATCTGTATTCATTTCATACAGTGCGGTTACGGAAGCATTTTCGGATTCAGGCTTCGGATATGTCATGTAGTTTTCTACGATAGCCTCAGGGTCTTTCTTTTCCTCATCGGGAGTACGATATACATTTACAAACAGCTCATCGTTCTTCCATACGGTAAACTCGTCAACATTGAAGTAGTTGTTAGTTGACATACCTGCTGTAAGGAGGGGTGAGAGGAGCTTATACGCAGGCTGAAGTACCGTGTCGGCAAGAGTTGTCGAAAGGATGTAAACGGCATTTCTTGGTGCATACTTTACGTAATAACCACCCTCGGTAATGAGGCAGTCTCCAACCTCGATTACGTATTCTTCACCTGAGGTAGAGGTTACAATCCATTCTGCCTGAGGTTCAGCGAGACCGTATTCTGCAAGGCCGGCTTCGTCAAGGTCTGTAGCAACTCTCATCATCGCTGTGGGAGTACCGGTAGTTACAACAAGGCTTGAGAAAAGCTCATCGTTGAACTTGAGGCCCATATATCCGTCAAGCTGGAATGTATCCGATGCGTCACGGTATACCTTATAGCCGCCAAATTCATTTTTAACTTCGATAGACTGAATTGACGAACGGCTGAGTGGCTGAAAAATATAGAAGTTAGAGGTTCTTGCGGAAATTGCTACTTCACCGTCAAGCAGTTCAACAGCGGAGGAGTTATCTTCCTGAACAGCTGTAAGAGGTACAATTACCGCAAAATAAGCTATCAGCATTGCCAGAAACAGCACGCCTAATATTATTATCAGCTTTTTCTGTTGCTTTATCATGAGTGCTTTCTCCTGGTGATAACTATGATTCCGCAGAGTCCGAATATCGCCGGAAGAACAACTGTCATTGCAACAGTCCAGTTATTAGCCTGATCTGTGGTAACGGTTATTTCATCCTTATCAAACGGCTTGAGTTCGAGTGTTGCAAGGACTCTTTCACGACCGATAGCCTTCATGGATGCAGAAAGAATATCTTCGTTTGCGTATGCGTTGGAGTCAATATAGCTCATGTTAGCGAATGTAGGTGAACCGAATGCCATTACGTAGGAGTAATAATATTCGTTATCTACGATTCTGGATTCACGTGAAATTGTTACAAGGTTGTATGAACCGCTTTCCTTAACAAGACCATCTTCAACAAGCTCTGAAGAAGAATATGACTTGAGTACAGCGGATACATCACGTGTACCGTTGAGTCCGCCACCGTTTTCCCAAAGGATGTTGATAGGCATGGACTTACGGATTATAGTCTTGGGAGGTGTTGCAAGGTTGTTGAGGTCACGGTAAATAGAGCCACCGAGAGTATCGGACTGATACTGAGCAATGATGGTGATAACTATGATTCCGCAGAGTCCGAATATCGCCGGAAGAACAACTGTCATTGCAACAGTCCAGTTATTAGCCTGATCTGTGGTAACGGTTATTTCATCCTTATCAAACGGCTTGAGTTCGAGTGTTGCAAGGACTCTTTCACGACCGATAGCCTTCATGGATGCAGAAAGAATATCTTCGTTTGCGTATGCGTTGGAGTCAATATAGCTCATGTTAGCGAATGTAGGTGAACCGAATGCCATTACGTAGGAGTAATAATATTCGTTATCTACGATTCTGGATTCACGTGAAATTGTTACAAGGTTGTATGAACCGCTTTCCTTAACAAGACCATCTTCAACAAGCTCTGAAGAAGAATATGACTTGAGTACAGCGGATACATCACGTGTACCGTTGAGTCCGCCACCGTTTTCCCAAAGGATGTTGATAGGCATGGACTTACGGATTATAGTCTTGGGAGGTGTTGCAAGGTTGTTGAGGTCACGGTAAATAGAGCCACCGAGAGTATCGGACTGATACTGAGCAATGATGGAGTAGCCGTCGGTAGCCATTGAGTTTTCTGTATCACGGATAGTAACGCCGCCATCATATGCGATACCCCATTCTTCAAGGAATTCATTGAGGTTTGTGAGGTTGTTTACATATTCGGGGTCGCAGAATACCATGAGACAACCACGTGAGTCAAGGAAGCCATCGAGCTTTTCTATCTCGTTTGTGCTTATATCTTCAGCCTCTGCTCCGATAAAGTCGTAAATGGGGTTATATACAACAACGATTCTTACGTCCTCATCGAGTGTATCCTTTGCAAGGTTTACAGTCTGTACTTCAAAACCGTTTGCGGAGAATACATTTGCAAGTGCAAGTGCATTACCCATTTCTTCTCCGTGTTCGATAGTAAACGCTACCTTAGGTCTTTCGGTCTGAGTAACCTGCATGATACCTGATATCATTGTCTTTTCACCGCTGTAAGCCCAAACGGTGGAAGCGTCTGTTACGTCATTAAAGGTAAAGAATGCCTGAGCCTTGTAAACTCTGACCTCTGTACCGCTTGCAACAACAACTGAGTCGGAGTCGATATCGGTTGCGGCTGTGTTATAGAACTCACGGAAGAATCCGGGATTCTTGTATACGTTTTCACATTCAACGTGGATGTTCGGGAATGCTTCCTCAATCTGGAGAGCGGTCGTATAGATCATTCTTGTATAGGAGGAATTGCTTCCGTTCATAAGCACGTCTGGTTCAGAGGCAAAATAGATATACACATCATCGGGAATATCGGCCAGGAGTTCCTTTGCTTCTTCCGAAAGAGTGTAGACCTGAGCCTCGGTCATATCAATATACCAGTTATACTTCTGAGCAAGAGCGGTGAATATGACGTTGAAAATAACGACTATCGCAACGAATGCTATTGTGAACACAGTCGCAACTGAGCCGTATTTGAATTTACGTGACTGGGTAAAACTGTTTCTCATTATTCCTCTCCTCTCAGGCATATCTTCTTCTCTCGTAAACACGTACTGCCAGGAAGAGGAATACGGCACTTATCGAGATATAATAAACTGTCGCAGAAATATCGAATATACCGTAGGTGAAGTTCACGTAACGGGAGTATACGGATATCCAGTCGAGAATGTAACGAATGAAATATGTGTCGATGAGGTTATTAAACACAGCAGCTGCAACGAAACAAACAAGAATTGCCATTGTTGCGATTGAGGCTGTAACTGTGCTTTCGGTAAGGGTAGACACAAAGATACCAACTGCTATAAAGCACATACCGATAAGAAGCATAGCAATGAGACAACCTACTGCCTTGCCTACGTTAAGACCATCTGTTGCATAAAGGTTCAGAGGGAGGTAATAGAGGCATGACACAAGTACGGTTCCCGCAAACATAGTGAAAGCTGCAAGGAATTTTGCCATTACCATTCCCGTTATAGATACGGGTGAGGTCATAAGAAGCTGTTCTGTTCTTGTTCTTCTCTCTTCTGCAAATGTACGCATGGTGAGAAGCGGAACAATTACGATATAGCCGAATATCATAAGTTGGAAGTAGCCTGAAACATCGGAAGTCTGGCTCTGTAATGTGCTGAACGCAAACATGAAGCCTGAGATTCCGAGGAACACGGCAATGAACACATATCCGAGAGGCGTTGTGAAATACTGACGCATCTCTTTTTTGTATATTGCAAACATTTTTGTTTCTCCTAAAAAATCTGTGCTGAAAATGAAGTCAAAGGGAAATTATGAGTTTCTCTCCATTATCTTAATGAAGACTTCCTCAAGGTTCATGCCGACAGCTTCCAGTCCGATAACGGGCCAGTTATGCTCACTCATGGCATAGAAAAGGGGCTTTCTGATATCGACACCCTTTTCGGATTCAACGATGTAGGTGTAGCTGTCAAGTTCACGCTCGCCTGTCTGTTCGGCTGAAATAACTCCCTGGATATTAGAGAGAACATTCTGAACCTCTCTTACCGGTCCGCATATCTTAACGCTGAAACGACGGTTATCCTCAACAGCCTGAGTAATGCTTTCAGTCTTTTCGTCGGCGATTATCTTACCCTCGTTTATGATGATGATTCTGTCGCAAACGGACTGAACCTCTGTAAGAATGTGGGTAGAGAGAATAACTGTATGTGTCTTGCCGAGGTTACGGATAAGATTTCGTATCTCGATTATCTGCTTGGGGTCAAGACCAACAGTAGGCTCGTCGAAGATGATTACGGGAGGATTTCCAATGAGTGCCTGTGCGATACCGACACGCTGTTTATATCCCTTGGAGAGGTTTTTTATAAGGCGGTGACGTACATCGTCTATCTTTGTGACCTTCATCACCTCTGCAATGTGAGCTGCCCTCTTGAGCTTGCACGCTTTGATATCATATACGAAGTTAAGATATTCCTCAACTGTCATGTCGATATAGAGCGGCGGCTGTTCGGGTAAGAATCCGATGAGCTTTTTGGCTTCGTTCGGATTTTCAAGGATGTCTATACCGCCTACCTTAGCTTCACCTGAGGTGGAAGAAAGATATCCCGTGAGAATATTCATCGTGGTGGACTTTCCTGCACCGTTCGGTCCGAGGAATCCCACGATCTCGCCTTTGGCTACTTTGAAGCTGATATCATCAAGAGCAAATTTTGAGCCGTAGTTTTTTACGATATTGTTAATTTCTATCATTAGTTACGCTGTACCTCCGTATAGGTTTTGCTTTCGCACAAATAATTACATAAAATTATATCACGATTTTATAAACAAATCTTGAACAAACCAACTCAGACACGCAATTTGTGTGTTTTTTTGGTGATGTTCATTGAACTTTTTCATGAATACCTTATATTATAACAATACCTGCACCCATTATGCCACGTTTTCCTTGCATTCCCCTGTGTGAAAAGTATGTCTCGGTGTCGCAGCAGGTGCAATCAGGTGAAATATCAATGTTATTTTCAGATATTCCCGAATTTATGAGTATCTCACGATTCATGGATGAAAGGTTGGCGTGCGGATTTTCATATGAATCAAAATCTATATGACGGCGTACAAAATCCTCTCCGCACAAATCTGTTACCGCACGGACGAAATCATCTCCGACCTCGTAACAGCACACGTGGATATTTGCACCAACAGCGACCTTTATGCTGTCACGAACCGCACCAAGCATAAGCATTTTCTCAACAGCCACTGCTGCAATTCCGTGAACCGTCCCTCTCCAACCTGCATGAACGGCAGCTATAACAGGCTTTTCGTTCTCATCAAGTCCACAGAAAAGTATCGGAGTACAGTCGGCAGTTTTTACTATCGGCATCACACCATGGGAAGCCGTTGCAAATCCATCCGCATCCTCACCACGTTCAAGTACAGCACCCTCTCCTGCGTTTGAAGAATCAATAACACGTACCTTTGTTGAGTGTATCTGGTGTAGTGTGACAGAGCTTTCCATACCATATCTGTCACCGCTTATCGCACGTGAAATAATGTCGATATTTTTCTTTACAACATCCTTTGGGTCCCCTACATTCATCGCAATATTGAGTGATGATGTATGCTCAAGTGTGCTAACTCCACCTACACGACCCGCAAATCCATGCGAA
>CAYTLG010000005.1:0-31988 GCA_964438725.1 uncultured Ruminococcus sp.
CGGTAGAGAAGCGGTACATATATGCTCCTCCAACGATTGCGAAAAGGCAGAAAATGCCAATAATGCAAAGTATTATAATTGTCAGCATATTATTTTACCATTTCGAGAAGCTCGTCCTCGCTGATTACCGTGATTCCAAGCTCCTGAGCCTTCGTCAGCTTTGAGCCTGCATCTTCACCTGCAAGAACAAAATCGGTTTTTTTCGACACACTTCCCGATACCTTTCCACCGCAGGATTTTATTATCTCCGAGGCTTCGTTTCTTGTCATTGTCGGAAGTGTACCTGTAAGTACAAATGTCTTTCCGACAAATAACTGTGCCTTGTCCGTGTCGGTGTCTGATTTTTTAATTGATGTGAGGTCTACGCCTGCGTTTTTCAGCTTTTCTATAAGTAGCTTTGTCTCAGGAAGTGCAAAGAACTCTACAATGGTGCGTGATGTGACTTCACCTACATCTTCAACAGCGGAAAGCTCATCTATATCAGCTGCCATGACCTCCTCAACGGAAGAAAAACGTCTCATAAGTGCCTCAGCACCTGCTTCACCTGTGTGACGTATTCCAAGTGCGGAGAGAACGGCAGCTCCACCCATTGATTTGGATTTTTCAATTGAAGCGAGCAGGTTTTCCGCAGATTTTACGCCAAGTCGGGGGAGACGTGCAATATCGTCACGAGAAAGTGAGTAGATATCGCCCGCATCGTGAACAAGACCCTCATCAATAAGGAGCTTTACGACCGCAGGTCCCATTCCATCTATCGACATCGCATGAGCAAAATGTACCAGACCACGCTCAAGCTGGGCAGGGCAGGCAGGATTTTCGCAGCGACAGATACCGCCGTCCTCCGAATCCATGAATACCTTCTCACCGCATGAGGGGCATTTTTCGGGGAACGAGAATACTTTTTCCTCTCCCGTGCGTTTTGAGGGAACGGAAGCAACAATTTCGGGAATTATATCTCCGGCTTTTTGAACTATAACACGGTCGCCCACACGAATGTCACGCTCACGGATTATATCAAGGTTGTGTAGTGTGGCACGTGATACCGTAGTTCCGGCAAGCCGTACAGGCTCAAGTATTGCAAGAGGTGTGAGTACTCCCGTTCTTCCTACGTTTGTTTCGATTTCGAGAAGCGTGGTTTCCTTTTTCTCCGGCGGATATTTGAAAGCGGCAGCCCATTTCGGAACGGATGTAGTTTCACCGAGCATTTTTCGCATAGCAAGTGAGTTTATCTTGACAACCGCACCGTCAATATCGTAGGGCAGTGAGTCACGCATTTCACCTATCGCACGTACAGCTTCAATTATTTCATCGTGTGATGAAGTGACCTTCTGTATCTGAATTGTGTGGAAACCAAGCTCTGCAATGCGGTTTATCGTTTCCTCATGAGTTGTCGGGGAGTGACCGTCCGCAAACAGAGAGCCTTCCTGATAGTTGAATACGAAAATGTCAAGGTGAGCCGCTGCTGTTTCCGATGCCTCAAGTCGTCTGAGAGATCCTGCCGCCGCATTTCTGGGATTTGCAAGGAGCTTTTCGCCGTTATCTTCCTTTATTTCGTTAAGTCTTTCGAATACGGCACGGGGCATATATACCTCTCCACGTACAGTAAGGTCGAGCTTTTCATCGAGCTTATGCGGAACACCGTCTATTGTAAGTATGTTTTCCGTGATGTTTTCACCGACAGTACCGTCTCCACGGGTAGCACCTATGGTAAGTTCACCGTTTTTGTATGTCACCGATACGGAAAGTCCGTCTATTTTCGGCTCAACGGAGTAAAGTATGTCAGCTTTGTCGATTCCGTCCTCAAGTAAGGTGTCCGTGGTCTTTTCGAGAAATGCACGAAGCTCATCTTCTGAGAAAACGTCGGAAAGGCTTCCCATTTTTACCGGGTGAGTTACCTTTTCAAATTTCTCCGACGCTTTTCCGCCAACTTTGTGAGTCGGTGAGGTTGGAATATCGAATTGCGGATACTCTGCCTCCAGCTTTTTAAGCTCCTCGAACATCATGTCGTATTCGTAGTCGGATATCTCCGGTGCGTCGTCGTTGTAATATTTGTCGGCGGCACGCTCAATAAGCTCACGCAGTTCATTTATCCTTTTTTCAGCATTCATGGCGATTCCTTTCATTCAATTCCCAGTTTTTCTCTGAGATAACGTCCCGTGTATGATTCAGGAACAGTCGCAACTTCTTCGGGAGTACCGCAGGCTATGACAGTTCCACCACCGTCTCCACCCTCAGGTCCCATATCTATAATGTGGTCGGCACATTTTATTACGTCAAGGTTATGTTCTATGACAACGACAGTGTTTCCGCCGTCCGTCAGTGTCTGGAGTATACCTATGAGCTTTTCTACATCCGCAGAATGAAGTCCTGTTGTAGGTTCATCGAGGACGTACAGTGTTTTTCCCGTGGCACGTCTGGAAAGCTCGGTAGCCAGCTTAACTCTCTGTGCTTCACCGCCCGAAAGAGTGGTAGAGGACTGACCTATTTTTATATATCCAAGTCCAACGTCACAGAGACAGCGGAGCTTTGAGGCAATCTTCGGAATGTCACGGAAAAATTCGGCTCCCTCCTCTGCGGTCATGTCGAGAACATCGGAAATTGTCTTGTCCTTGTACTTTACATCGAGTGTTTCACGGTTGTATCGCTTACCCTTGCACACATCGCAGGTCACATAAACATCGGGCAAAAAGTGCATTTCTATCTTCTTTACACCGTCACCCTCGCAGGCTTCACAGCGTCCGCCCTTTATGTTGAACGAGAAACGACCGCTTGTATAGCCTCTTGCCTTTGCAGTGGGAGTTTTTGCAAAAAGTGTACGGATATCGTTGAACAGACCCGTGTATGTGGCAGGGTTGGAGCGTGGAGTTCTTCCGATGGGTGACTGGTCTATTGCGATGATTTTGTCGAGATTTTCGATTCCGTCTATTCTGTCGTGTTCACCCGGATATGTCACCGCACGCATGAGCTGTTTTGCAAGCACACGATAAAGAATAGCGTTCACGAGAGATGATTTTCCCGAACCCGACACACCCGTTACGCAGTTGAAACATCCAAGAGGGAAGGATACAGTTACGTTTTTGAGGTTGTTTTCCCTTGCACCAACGATGGTAAGCTCTTTTCCATTGCCGACACGTCTGGTTTTCGGAACCTCAATACGTCGTCTGCCTGAGAGAAACGCACCCGTAACGGAGTTTTCGTTAGCCGCAACCTCAGCAGGAGTACCCTCAGCCACTACTTGACCACCGTGAATGCCGGCAGCAGGTCCAATATCTATGATGTAGTCCGCTTCATGCATGGTTTCTTCATCATGTTCAACAACGATAACGGAGTTTCCGAGGTCACGCAGACTTTTCAGCGTATTTATCAGCTTTGAATTGTCCCTCTGGTGCAGACCTATCGAGGGTTCATCGAGAATGTACAGCACACCGCAAAGAGCAGAGCCTATCTGGGTTGCAAGACGGATTCTCTGTGCCTCACCACCCGACAGCGTAGCCGAGCGTCTTGTGAGAGTGAGATAGTTCAGTCCAACAGCGTTCAAAAATCCGAGGCGTGCTTTAAGCTCCTTTAAAATTTCACGTGCAACGGTCATTTCACTTTCCGAGAACGAAAGGGAGTCTGTGAAAGCGAGTGCCTCCGTTATGGAGAGGGAACAGTATTCGTGGATATTTTTACCACCGACAGTAACTCCGAGTGCATCGTGGTTCAGCTTTGCACCGTGGCATTCGGGGCATTCACGTTCGGAGAGGAACTGTTCATAGTATTCGTGTTCCCAGGCGTTAGGCTGACAGCGAGCTTCAATCATGGAGATAAGACCGTCAAACGAAGCGGTATGCTCCTGTGAACGTCCGCCGAAGTAGCGTGTTACGGTGAATTTTTCGGGTGAGCCATGCAGAAGAACATCATAAGCGGCTTTAGGGTAGTCCTTTATCGGCATATCGAGGTCGGCACCGTATTTTTTGACTGCTGCGGAGATGAGCGGCCCGTTCCAGCTTTCGTCGGTGACGGTTTTGAAGCCGTTTACAGCGACTGCACCCTCAGCGAGTGACAGAGAATCATCGGGAATGATTTTATTCGGATCAACCGAACGCAGTACACCGAGTCCCGTACAGGTAGGGCAGGCACCGAACGGATTGTTGAACGAGAACATACGGGGTTCAAGCTCACCGAAGCTGACACCATGCTCAGGGCAGGCGTAGTTTGTCGAGAACTCAAGCTCACGTGTCTCTCCCTCACGAGGAACGGTAACTACTGTAACCAGACCGTCCGATTCACGTGCCGCACATTCAACGGAGTCGGAAAGTCGAATACGTATGTCGGGCTTCATTACAAGTCGGTCGATAACAATTTCAATATTGTGGCGAAGATTTTTGTCAAGCGGAATATCATCGCCGAGGTCATATAGGATACCATCCGCACGTACTCTTGCGTAGCCGTTCTTTTTTGCATCGGCAAGAAGTTTTTCGTGACGGCCTTTTTTGCCACGGACTACCGGAGCGAGAATCATAAATCGTTCGCCCTCAGGAAGCTCCATGATTTTGTCGATTATGGTATCCTGTGAGGTCTGGCGTATTTCTTTACCGCAGATTGGGCAATGAGGAACACCGAGACGTGCATACAGAAGTCGGAGGTAGTCATATATTTCCGTGACTGTTCCGACAGTGGAGCGTGGGTTTTTTGAAGTGGTTTTCTGATCGATGGATATAGCGGGAGACAGCCCCTCAATAGAATCAACATCGGGTTTATCCATCTGACCTATAAACATACGGGCATAGGATGAAAGAGACTCAACGAATCGGCGATGACCCTCAGCGTATACGGTATCGAAAGCAAGGGAGGATTTACCCGAACCCGACAGTCCGGTGATAACAACGAGCTTGTCACGAGGGATATCTACGCTTATATTTTTGAGATTATTAACTCTTGCACCGTGAATGGAAACGTAGTTCTGCAAAAGAATTCTCCTTTATTATTTCTTGAAATTTTTCAATTCTTTGTTTTTTCACTGAATCGGGATTTTTATAACCGTCCCAGAATTTCGTCTGAACGCAGCTTGTCTGTCTTGTATGCCTTTCTTAAAAGCTCCGATGGAATGTATTCATCATATTTCTCAAAGACAGGGCATTCTCCGCTTCCTACAAGTGAGTCAATATCCAGTCCCTCAGTACGCAGCTTTTCTTCAAGGTCGTTCAGTAGCTCCTCACCACGTCCGCCCTCTAGCTTGAATGTCATGTAGTAGCATCCCTCAAATTCAAGTCCGCTCAGCTTGTATCTTCCTGCATTGCGAACGAGGTATCTACGCATGGTACGGAAGCTCCTTGTTCCAAGCCATGGGAAATATGCCCATGTGTAGCCACCGAGATGTACCATACATGATTCGGTCAGACCCGTGTTTCTTGCCAATGCTCTCGCTACACGAAGTCTTTTTAAAGCTCCCTCACGTAAATACGGATATTCCACATCCTCACGCAGTATCTGACGCATACGTTCAAGTATTCTCGTGTGTATTTCTCCGTAGTCACCCGGCCAGCTTATCTCCATTTTTCCACGGACAGCCTTTACGTATATCAGATGTCGGGGGATGTCAAGCTCCTCTACCTCCCAGACCCTGCCTGCCAAAGCAAATCTGTCTCCAACGGGCGGCGGAGTCGTTATAACACCGATTTCGTCCGATTCACAGCGTACAGTGTAGTCCTCGCTGTCCTTGAATACGGCATAAAACTTGAATGAGTTAGTCAACCGCTCACCTTTCAGACCTACGATTATCTCACGCTCATCGGTCATTTCCAGCCAGTCGTTGTTTATCATCGACATGAGCAGCAGCTTGTAGTCACCCTCCTCAATGTATTCAAACGGCGGCAGAGACAGTACCCTTGCGGCAAGCTCCTTTGCACGTATCGCACCGGAGGATGAAACTATCGACAGGGTTTGCTGGAAAAGGAGTGAAAACGGACACTTTCGTATCGCAGGCGGTTCAATAAATCTTTCTTCTATATAAAGCTGAACTATCGCTATTGCCTGAAGCAAATCCCACGGTATAAGCTGGGGCAGGGGAGTGTTGGGCAGCGGATTTTCTTCACGGAATACCATCATCATTTCGGGTGGGTCACCACGTCGTCCGCTTCTGCCAAGTCTTTGCAGGAATGAGGATACCGAGTTCGGGGAGCTTTGCTGTATTATACGCTCAAGTCTGCCTATGTCTATGCCAAGCTCCATTGTTACAGTGGCACACGCAACGGCAGATACCTCGTCATCCTTCATTTTCAGCTCCGCTTCTTCACGTATGCTTGCCGATAAAAATCCGTGATGTATCAAAAATCTGTCCGCTTCCTGCCTGTATTCCGCAATCTCTCGCAGAGTGGCACAGATATATTCGGTTTCCTCACGTGAGTTTGAGAATACAATAGCTTTCTTTCCCTTTGTGGCTTCGTAAATGTATTCGTATCCCGCATCAAGTGAGTATGTCTCGCTTTTTTTGTTTTCCTCAGGGGTCGGAGTCTCAGCATCATCGTGTGAAGCAATATAGAAATGCTCCATGCCCAGTCTCCATTTAACCTTAGCAGACGGAATGGACGGTATTCTTGTGTCACGTCCGCTTCCCGAACCAAGCCATTCTGCGGCAATATCCATGTCACCGAGCGTAGCCGAAAGTCCGATACGTCTGGGAGATACTCCCGTCTTTTGTCTCAGCCTTGAAAGCAGACAGATTATCTGATTTCCACGGTCACTGCCCATCAGCGTGTGTATTTCGTCAATTACAATGTATCGTAGGTCGCCGAACAGCCGTATCAGGTCGGAGGAGCGTGTCATCAGCATGGCTTCAAGGGATTCTGGCGTTATCTGGAGTATGCCCTGCGGATTTTTAAGTGCTTTTTGCTTGTGTGAGGCTGCGACATCGCCGTGCCAGTGGAATACCGGTATGCCTGTTTCATCACAAAGCTCCGATATTCTGAGAAACTGGTCGTTGATAAGCGATTTCAGCGGTGCAATGTATAATGCTCCGATAGAACGTGGCATATCGTCGTAAAATTCAGACAATATCGGAAAAAACGCAGCTTCTGTCTTTCCCGAGGCCGTTTGAGAGGGGAGGAGCAGGTTGTCCTGTGTGCCGAAAATTATCTCAGCCGCCGCAACCTGAACGGGAGAAAGTGACTGCCATCCCCTTGAATATATAAACTCCCGTATGAATGGTGAATATTGTTCAAATACCGACATTTTTACTTAAAATTCAATATCGTCAAGCGTAATGTGAGCCTTTTCACTTCCGCTTGATACTTCATCCGATACAGCGACCGCTTCGTTTACTGCTTGTGACGGTGCAACACTTCTTTTAACCCTCTGCATTATCTCGTCAAAGCCGTAGTCGGGATTGGAGTACAGCAGGTCGAGAAGTGTTACATAGTCACGTATTATCTCACGTGGAGTTATAAGCTCATCAGCACCCTCACGTACCATAGAGGATGAAAGAAAACGTCTCATGTCGTCCTCGTTGATTCTGGGCTGCCACTTGTGATATTCTCCGTGCAATGCGGTAAGTCTGATTATCAAAGCGTACATTTCTGCATCGGAAAGTCGGCGAAGTCGTATCACGGGCTGCATGAGCGAACGAAGCTCACCCGAGCCGAAGCTGTCCTGTAATCTGCTGCGGAGAGCCTCATAGCTGAACAAACCACGTCTTGTGTCCTCTAAAAACTGCGGAGTTCCACCGAATATGATTATAAGCCCCGGTGCTCTGCCTTGCATGGTGTCGTTGAACATCGAAAGTATCTTTTCGTAGTTGTTTTCACGGGATATCCTGTTCGGTATCTTGTAGAGGTTTACGCACTCGTCAATGTATACGCAAAGTCCCGAATATCCGCAAAGTCTGACAAAAGCCGTGAACAGCTTGAGATAGTCGTACCAGTTTTCATCGTTAATGATACTTATCGAGCGTATGCCAGTTGCCTGTCTTGCTTCCGTTCTTGTGTTGTACTCTCCACGCAGCCATTTCAGACACGCTGATTCAAGCATATCGTTGTCGCTTGCCCATGCTTCATAATATGTGCGAAGTACGGAGGCAAAATCAAAACCGCCTACGTCAGATTCAAGTACACGGAGGTTTTTCATTATTCTTCTGCCAAATTCGGGAGCATATTCCACTCCGTCACGTGAATATCCGTCCGCTTCAAGCTCCTGTCCTATCTTGGTGAACCATTTTCCGAGGATAACGGGCAACGCACCACCATCGGGAGACGAACGGACTGCTATATTTTTCATAAGCTCACGATATGTTGCAAGTCCGCTTCCACTGCTTCCCGACAGCTTTCGTTCAGGTGAGAGGTCACAGTCAGCCGTAACAAATCCACGGTCGAGTGCGTATCCTCTTGAGAGCTGTATCAGAAAGGATTTACCCGAACCGTATCGTCCTATGATGAATTTTGTTGCACCCTCACCGTCACTTACACGGTCAAGCGTCGTAGTGAGAGCTTCTATTTCATCACGTCTGCCCATTGCAATGTACGGAGCACCGACTCGTGGTACAACACCGCCCGAAAGTGACGAAAGAAGCGTTCCGAGTATTCTGCGTGGTACCTTTATTTCATCCATTCTTCAATATCCTCCCTGTAATCCTCTATAAACGTGTATTCTTCAAGTATAACGTCCCCGATGATGTCGAGGAAATATGTGTTTACCCTGTCCTGTGCTTCACCCTCGTAAAGTCCGACGGATTTTGCCCAGCCGACAAATCTTCCGTCCAGTGCCGCACGAACCGAATTTTTCATAAATTCGTCGTTGTTTTCTTCATTGCCGACACTTTCCGTCTGCGTAAATTCGACTTTTTCTGTGATTTCAGTTTCTTCTGCGATTTCGGCAACCTTTGTAACCTCTGCAACGACTTCGGCTGTGTCGATAGCTTTAGTGGCATCAATTGCTGTTTCGCCGTTCTCCTCATCATTTACGGTGAGTCTTGCCGTGTTTGCCCATGATTCACGTTCTATTTCAGCCGCCTCAGCAAAGTCAAAGCCCCATGATTCCGCTTCGTAGTTCTTCATGTAGTCGGCAGGCATATATTTGTCCTCCGCACGTACCTTTACCTTTTCCGCAGGCATAAGCGGCTTGAAATACATATCTATTGCCGACAATGTTTCCGAGTCAAGCGGTTTTTCTCCGAGCTTTGCCTTTATTCCAAGCATGAGCCGGAGCTTGTTTTCGGCGTGCTTTACTACAGCTGTCGCATATTCACGAACCTCTATCCCTTTGAGGAATGACGTGAACTCTACACGCATACGCTTTTTGTTTGTCGAGGATACTACCGCACCGATGTAGCTGTCTATCGGTATACTTAACACTTTGTCGGAGCCGAATATCGCAAATTTACGTTCAATTCCATAACGTATCACCTCACCGACAGCGGATTTTATATGTTTTTCGTATTCTGTACGGTTTTCGGGATAGTATTTTGCCCTCTTGTAGTCGTAGTCTGAAAAGCCCGAAATAAATGCGTCCGCTGCGGTAACGTATCCGTCATTCAGCGAGAGTAGACAGTTCATGTAGTATTCCTTGAAATGTGCATTGGCAATTATTTCCGTGATAGACGGCATGAGCTTTTCGGGGAACGGTATGTTGTGTATCATGCAAAAGTCCTGCATATAGTCGCACATACATGAGTCGAGCTTCGGAAATCTCTTTCTGTATCCGAGCCAGATTGAGGCGAGCAGCTCCGCAACGGTTTTGTCGTCAACGCCGTCGAGATTTAGAAGCTCATATACATAAAGCATGACATAAGCGGAATCACAGTCGGGAAACTCACCACGACGCCATAGCTCACGAATACGTTTGTAATATTCAAGCTGTGAGGCGGTCATGTGCGAATACTGCGGAACGAGTGAATAAAACTGCACAGGCTCAAGCGGAGCATCGGGGTATTTTGGACTTGCAGCGTGACTTTTTTGAGCATCCGCCGCAAATCTTGTATAAAAGTCGTTGTTTCCGCTGCGGCTTTCTACGGTTATCCTCTTTATTAATGCACCGTTTATGTCGTATGTCACGGGTGGAGGTGCTTCCGTTGTATTCTGCGAGGATATTATTACCGTGGTTCTCTGCGGTCTGCGGTATGAACGTGTTGTGTAGTGCCTCTGCTCATGAAGCGTAGTCATCGGATTCATCGTTTGAGAGGGATAGTCGTTCTTTTTTCTTTCGGGAATAGTCTCCGACTGTCTCGTTTTTCCGTGAGCTTCATCGCTGTCGAAAAAGTTGCCTGTCGCACCGACTACATCGGAAAGTGTTAGCGACTCGTCTCCGAAATCCGGCTTTGAATATGAGCGTTCCTTGGGCTTTCCGAGATTCCAGAAATCTTCGTCTGCTTCACGTCTTGTTCTGTCTTTCGAGCGTACCACCTTGTCCTCTGCCTGAGTTGATTCTGCCTCTGTGTATGTGAAGTCGGACCCTGTACAGCTGTCCTTATCCTCTTTTTCGCTTGGCATATTAACACGAGCGGTCGATACAAGATTTGGGTCAAGACCCCGTTTTTTCAGCTCTTCTGCGACCTTCTGCCGTATTCTTTCGGCAAGCTCACTGTTTTTTCTGTCGGGCATGGCACAACCTCCAAAAACATTAGTTCTTAATATACCATTATAACATGAAATAATGTAGTAGTCAATATAGGAATAATAATTAACATTGGAGAAAATATAAAAAAACGAAAACATCCGCTCAGTTTTAAACGATTTAAAAGAACAAACGTCTTGTATGCGATTTTGACAGAAAATGATATAAAAAATAGTTGAAAAAAGCACGTGATTCTTATTGCATTTCATGATTTATCATGCTATAATGAAGAAAAAACAAAAAAAGGAGCGTAAAAAATCATGGCAAAAGATAAACTCAGAATAGGTATCATCGGTACCGGTGGTATTGCTCATGCACACGCAAACGCATACAAGCAGTTCGAGGACGTTGAAGTAGTTGCAGGTGCGGATATTATCCCCGGAAAGGCACGTGAATTCCTTGACGAATTCGGCTGGACTGAAGCAACCGCATACGAAACACACGAGGAACTTTGTGCAAGAGACGATATTGACGCAGTTTCCATCTGCACATACAACTCACAGCACGCAGCTCCCACAATCTGTGCTCTTACTTCCGGCAAGGATGTTATGCTTGAAAAGCCCATGTGCGTAACTCTTGACGAAGCAAAGGCTATCCGTGCGGTTGAAAAAGCTACCGGTCACTTTGTAACAGTAGGCTTCCAGCCCAGATACGGTGCTAACGTAAAGAAGGTTCGTGAAGTTATTTCTTCCGGCGTACTCGGTCAGATCTATTACGTAGTAGTAGGCGGCGGTCGTGTTAAGGGTATCCCCGGACGTACATTCATCGAAAAGGATAAGGCAGCAGTAGGTGCGGTTGGTGATATCGGCTGCTACGGTCTTGACTTTGCTCTCAACTCAATCGGTTATCCGAAGCCGCTTACTGTTTCCGCAAAGCAGTTCGCTCATTTCGGTAAGAACCCCGCTAAGTATTCCGAGGCTCACCGCTTCACTGTTGATGACGACTTCGCTGTTGCAATGATTCGCTGTGAGGGTGACATCGTTATCGACTACCGTGCATCCTGGGCTATGAACATGGATACAACAGGTGACTCCCTCTTCTTCGGTACAGAAGCAGGTCTTAAAGTAAAGGCTCCCGTTGGCTGCTGCTGGGACGGTGCCGCAGGTGACCTCGTTCTTTATAAGGATGACGCAGAGGGCAAGCAGGTTGCTACCGAAATTCCCGTTGAAGGAAACAACGTAAAGATGGGTATGTTCGAGTCTAAGATTAGAGACTTCGTTGACGCTGTTCAGAACAAGACAGGTGCTCCCATCCCGACATCTCAGATTATCTACAACCAGGCTATCATTGACGGTATCATCCGCTCCAATGCTTGCGGTCACGAAGTAGAAATCGAACTTTAATTTATAAGGAAGATAAAAGCTGTTCATACCCATTGGTACGGGAAAGGACGGCTTTTTCCTTTTTCAGTCAATAATCACACGGCATGACTTGAAATTCAGTCGGAAATTTGTTATAATACGGTCATGAATACTATAATCTCGACCTTCAAAAAATATTTCGGCGAAAATCCATGCGAAAAGGAGTTTAAGGTCAGCTTCACAACAAAAGCATTGTTTTCGCTTATAATTCCGCTTATAATAGAGCAGTTCCTCGGTACTCTCATGGGTATTGCGGATACAGTCATGGTATCGTCTCAGGGGGACAGTGCCGTTTCGGGCGTTTCCCTTGTTGATATGATTTTTATATTGTTCTTCAACGTGTTTTCTGCCCTTGCAACAGGTGGTGCGGTAGTAGCAAGCCGTGCAATAGGTGAGAAAAATCCCGATAAAGCAAGACGTTCTGCCTCGTGCCTCATTGTGGTAAGTGCCGTTGCATCTGTCATTCTTATGTCGGTCGTGTATATCTTTGACACAAAGCTGCTCGCACTCCTTTTCGGCTCGATAGAACCCGATGTAATGGCGGCGGCAGAGACATATATGCGTGTTACACTTGTGTCGTTCCCGATGGTTGCACTGTATAACGCAGCCGCAGCCCTTTTCCGTGCAGAGGGTAACTCAAAAATCTCGATGATAACACAGACCATCGTAAATATCGTTAATATCGTCGGAAACGCAGTGTTCATCTACGTTTTCAAGTGGGGAGTGTTCGGTGCAGCACTCGCAACCGTAATCGGTCGTTTTGCATCGTGCGTGTTCCTCCTTGTAAAGCTCAGAGACCGTAAAAATGTTATCTTCGTTGAGTATAAAAAGCTCATCTCGAAAAATACAGGCAGTATCTATAAGTCGATTCTGTCGGTCGGACTTCCGGGAAGCCTTGAAAGCGGTACATTCCAGCTTGGTAAGATAATGGTTCTTTCGATTATTTCCGTGTTCGGTACAGCTCAGATTACGGCAAACGCAGTCGCAAACAATATTGCCGGATTCGGTGTAATGGTCGGATTTGCATTCAGCTATGCTATCGTCACAGTAATAGGTCAGTGTGTCGGTGCGGATGACTGGAGGGCAGTGAAGTACTATACCTCAAAGCTCCTCCGCTGGTCTATACTTTCCGAAGCACTTTTCAATATCGTAATTTTCGCAATACTCCCCCTGCTTCTTTCGCTTTACTCGGTCACTCCCGAATCAAGAGAGCTTGCAATAACACTTATCGTCCTTCATAATATATGTGCCGTTCCTCTCTGGACACACGGATTTGTACTCCCCGGTGCAATGAAAGCGATTGGGGATGCAAAGTACGTTATGGTGGCGGCGGTCGTGTCTATGTTCACAATACGTGTCGGACTTTCATACGTGCTTGGCGTTGCGTGTGAAATGGGAGTTCTCGGTGTGTGGATATCCATGATAATCGACTGGGTAGGAAGAATAATCTGCTTTGTACTCAGATGGAATTATAAAATGAAGCAGAATATTTCCGTTACAACAGTGGAATGAACAATTTCTACATTATATAATATCAAACCAAAGAAAGGCGGAATCCCAAAATGAAAGCATACGGTAAAAAAACATGGCTCATCCCCGATACATTCTTAAACTCAGTTTCAAAGAATGCAAGCGTATCTCATGAAGCTATCTGCGTTATCAATACCTCTGACGTTGACGCTGATATCTCGCTCACACTTTTCTTCGAGGACAGAGAAGCAAGAACCGATTTCCATTCCTTCTGCAAGAGCATGAAAACTCACCATATCAGACTTGATAAGCTCCGCAGCGATTCAGGCGAACCTATTCCGAGAGACGTTCCCTATGCTATCCTCGTTGAATCCAATACTCCTATCGTTTGCCAGTACTCACGTCTCGATACAAGTGCTCCCGAAATGGCACTTATGACCACAATTGCATATTCAGAATGATTGGAGAGAATAATATGTCCACATTAACTTTTGACCTCAGCGGAAAGAATGCTGTCGTAACAGGCGGCGGTGGTGTCCTCTGCTCAGGATTTTCCAAAACACTCGCTAAAGCAGGTGCATCCGTTGCTGTATGTGACCTCAGACTTGAAGCCGCTGAAAAGGTAGCGGAGGAAATTCGTCAAAACGGTGGTAATGCCATCGCAGTTGAGATGAACGTACTCGATAAAAAATCGGTAGAAGCCGCACGTGACGTTATTTATTACAAGCTCGGTCAGGTAGATATCCTCCTCAACGGTGCAGGCGGAAATAATCCCAAGGGTCAGACCTCAAAGGATACACTCACCCCCGAAGATATCGCAGAGCTTGACGAAAACGGTACTATCGACGGAATCAAGACCTTCTTCGACCTTGACCCCGACGGAATTTCTTTTGTGTTCAACCTCAACTTCCTCGGTACTCTTATTCCTACCCAGGTTTTCGCAAGAGGTATGGCAAAAACAGGCGGAACTATAATCAATGTTTCTTCCATGAACTCATTCCGTCCCCTTACACGTATCCCCGCATATTCCGGAGCTAAGGCTGCTGTTTCCAACTTTACCCAGTGGCTCGCAGTACATTTTGCTCCCGTGGGTATTAGAGTAAACGCTATTGCTCCCGGATTCTTCCTCACAGAGCAGAACAGAACTCTCCTTACCAATCCCGACGGCTCACTTACTCCCCGCTCGGATAAAATCCTTACACATACACCCATGAAGCGTTTTGGTACTCCCGATGACCTCGACGGAACACTCCTCTGGCTCGCTGACGAAAAGTTCTCCGCTTTCGTTGACGGCATTGTAGTTCCCGTTGACGGCGGATTCGCTGCATATTCCGGTGTGTGATTCCACAGAAAACGGTATTCCCAAATGAAAAAATTAATTATACCCATGCTACTGGCCATACTCATGCTCGTCTCCTGCGGAACAGACGTAATAAGCCTTGTTCCCGTGTATAAAGGAGAAACCGTCACTACCACCGACCACGTTTTTGAAGTGGGTGACTTTGACGTGTACCTCCTCTATAATGACGGACGTGAGAAAATGCTCTCCGATGGATATACTATTGTCCAGAAGGGCATGAAAGCAGGCTATTACATCCTCGATATCACAGCTGACGGCTTTACCGAAGAAGCGTATGTCCCCGTAGAGCTTGATATATTTGAAAAGAGCGATGTAATAATCGGCGAATGAAATATTACAGAAGAACCGCACTTTTTTCCGAAAATATGGGAAAATCTGCGGTTTTTTTGCATTTTTAATTTTTAAAGGCTGTTTAATATTTCACTTATATTACATCTCGGCAAAAACTCTTGCAAAAATTTCGGAGGTGTGGTAATATATTCCCGCAGGATGAAGATGAATCGGCATCTTCCTGTCCGCAAAAAAAATTCTATTTTTATAAGGAGCACAGAAAAGATGAAAAAGACTCTTTCTCTGATTCTTGCTCTTCTCATGTCCGCTTCTTGCGCTTCCGCTATCTTCGCTGACGATACTGCTATCGCTGATGAAGAAGTAGAAACCACTGCTGCTATCGAAGAAGTAGCAGAGGACGAAGAAGAAGCTACTCCCTACGATCGTGCTATCCGTTTCCTCAATACCTATGGTATCATGAAGGGTATGGAAGATGGTCTTCTCCACGCTGAGAAGTCCGTTGAACGTTATCAGATGGCTCTCTTCACCGGCCGTATCGCTACTGGTTGGGTTGAAGATGACACATGGGAAGACTTTGACGCAAACGATTCCGGTTTCGCAGACCTCAAGGGCACAGCTGCTGAAAATGTATACGGCGCTATGTCTTATGTAAGCCAGAAGGGCATCATCGAAGGTTATCCTGATGGATCCTTCAAGCCCGAACAGACTGTAACATATCGTGAAGCTCTCACAATGGCAGTTCGTACCCTCGGTTACCAGGGTCTCGAATTCCCCTGGGGCTACATCGAAAAGGCTGTTTCTCTCGGCCTTACCGATGGTATCACTGACGTAGCTTACACCGAAACAATCAACCGTGGTGTAGCTGCTCAGATCATCTACAACGCTATGTTCGCTGATAACTCCAAGCTCGCTCTTAAGAACTTCAATGTTGCTTTCGGTTGGGCTGACGCAGTTATCACATCCACAGTAATCAACGACTCCGAAAAGGCTAAGTACAACGATACTAAGGACGTAACACCTAACGGTTATGTTGCATTCCAGCTCGTTGAAAAGGACGGCACTCTCGGTTCTGACGTTTATTACGCTACAGCTGAATCCCTCGGCCTCGAAGATGGTCACGCTGACGAGCTCGCACTCGGCACACCTTACTCCATCCTCTTCGCTAAGGACGGCGACGACAATCTCGTTGACATCGTTGACTACGAAGCTTACGAAGCTACAGTAGTTACAAACAATGGTAGAACTGACGACGAAGGTGCTGAATACGACACAGTAGACAACATTGGTGAATTCCTTGCTGACTACACTCTCGTAGACAAGTACTCCTCCAAGGTTCTCGCTAACTCCGGCAAGCTCGCTAACGAAATCATCGTTAAGCAGGCTGGCAAGCTCACAAAGACTGTAATCGACTACGCTAAGACACCTTATGCGTTCGACTGGACAACAGGTGACATCCTTGTTGCTGACTCTGACAAGAACGGTTACATCAAGACAGAAGACGGCGATTACGCTAAATACGTTGTAGCTTACCACTATGACAAGGAATTCGACCGTTACTTCGAAATCAAGACAACTGTAAACGCTGAGGGCGAAGAAACAGTTGTTGGTATCAACATTCTCGATGAAGGCGATGTTGCTGAAATCAGAGAAGCTATCACAGAAGCATGCAAGACAGAAGTTACTGTAGGTCAGAGATATGTTGCTGCTAAGATCGGCGGTATCTATGCTACACTCAACGCTTACGCTGTTTCTGCTGACGACGTAAACTACGCTACATACGAATCTTACAACTACGGTAAGATCGGCCAGAAGGGCGACGGTTACTGGTGCGCTAAGTGCGAAGCTAACAAGACTGCTCTCACAATCAACGGTCAGGCTGTTGCTTCTCTCGTTGACTGTGGTGCTGGCGACAAGCACACAGACGCTATCTGGTGGCAGAATGAATATGCTCCCGTTGTTGACGAAGAAGACAACATCGTTGAAGCATATGTAATCTACGGTTACAACACTGTAACTAAGGAACTCAAGGTTCTCAAGACAATCGAAGCATACTCCGAAGACCTCGTTGACGCTGATACATACTATGCTACCGGTGTTCTCCGTGGTTACTCCATCTCCAAGGGTTATGTTGTTATCGGTGAAAACAAGTACTACTTCAACGAAGACTTCGGTACTTACGACATCGACCAGGACAACAAGAACTACAAGGATGGTGCATACAAGACAACTCTTTCCAATGAACTCGACGGTCTCTTCGGTCAGTTCGTAAGATACTACCTCCTCGATGGTAAGGTAGTTGAAATCGAAACAGTTGGCAACTCCTCCACAAACTACATCGTTGTTGAATCCTATGCTGGTATCTCCAACGACGGCGTTATCGTTGTAAACGGTTACTCCACAGACGACCTCAAGTACGATAGATTCAGAATCGCTTCCTACGACGGATGGGATGAAGGTGACTTCTTCTGGTACGGTTCTCAGATCAACGGCGAGTTCGTTAAGGGCAACGTATACAAGATCACATCTTATGATGAAGAAAACGACCTCTACTACGTATCCGCTATCGGTGTTGTAGCAGAAGAAGACGGCGAAAAGTACATCGACTCTATCGACGTTGACGTTGAAACCGCTACTCTCGAAATCAACTCAGGCTACAGAACATACTTTGTTGGCAATTCTGTTAAGTCCACAAAGAAGGTAACTTCTTCCGATAAGTACATCATCATCGGCGAAGCTAAGGCTACAGCTCTCAACTACATGCCTATCGCAGTATTTGAAGGCAAGGCTCAGGACGGCTGGAGCGTAACTGGTGACGTTCTCGTTGGTGACAAGAATGCTAAGACATTCGTTATCGTTAACGCTACTGACGTTACAGGCTTCAACTATGACAGCTGGAACAATGCTGGTATCGTAATGGTTCTCAACTACACTGTTCTTGACAAGTTCTATGACGGTGCAGACACAGAAGACTGGTACCTCAACGGTGCTACTGAATACAGCAATGTTGTTGCATTCAACTTCTTCACAGGTAAGTTCGACACAGTAACTTCCACAACAAACCTCAAGCCCAAGGCTGGTAACGTATACCAGACAATCGACGGTGTTCTCACAGCAGCTTATGACGAGCTTAGCTTCGACGATATCTTCCATGCTATGGCTGCCACATACTTAGACTGGGAAGGCACTTTCGACGATCCTAAGGCTACAGCTACATCTGACTACGTATTCGAAAAGAATGTAGCTATCGTTGACTCATACTTCGGCAACAGTGCTAAGCAGAACTTCTCCATGAACGAAGTTCGTAATATCTTCGGTATCTACCCGCTTGTTGATGACCTCGTTCACTCCCTCAAGTTCGTTAAGATCGTAAACGATGAAGATGGTAACGTTGCTACTATCGAAGCTTACGGTAAGGACGAATGGAAGGACGACGTAGCTGAATACGGCCTCACAGCTGTAACTGGTTACGCTGTATACGCTATCCGTGAAGACGGTACTGTTGACGTAGTTGTATACGTTGACCCCACTTCCTTCACTGGTTCCGTAGCTGATGAAGACTACGAAGGTACTACAACAACTAACGTAATCGGCGTTGCTGATGACGCAGGTGTTGAAGGTACAGTTTCCGCTACTAAGAACAATGTTCTTACAAACGGTGAAGCATCCGTAGCATACACAGTTAACGCTATTACTCTTGACTGGGTTGGCTCCGCTGCTACAAAGAACAACCACGCTAACGTTCTCGCTGACGCTTACTACTTCGATGTTGAAGGCGAATGCGACCTCAACGCATGGAATGCTAATGTAAACGGTGCTGATGTTTACGGTAACAACATTTCCGTTGAAACATACGCTTACGACAAGGCTTCTTGCGAAGCTTATGACGAAAGCTACAAGTGTGCTCTCATTAAGACTGTTACACTTACTCTCGAAGAGGCTGTTGAAGTTGACGCTGAAGGTACATGGTTCGTTGTTGAATTCACAAACCACTTCGGTGTTACAACTCACGTTGAAATCTTCGCTGAAGTTGTTAAGGGTGAACTCGTAGTAAGATTCGGTGGTAACGAAACTGCTAACGAGATCAACGGTACAGCTTTTGCTATCGTTTCCTCTGTAAAGTAATTCATCTTTAAAGTAAACCTTATAAGATAATTTAAAAAACTCCCGGACCGATTTTCCGGGGGTTTTTTGTTGCGTAAATTTCCGATATGTGGTATACTAATGCTATAATTCGGCTTTTGCTTCAAAAATGTACAGGGGGATTTCCATGAAGATTCTTATGGTAACAATGGCTATGAATATCGGCGGTGCGGAGACTCACATACTTGAGCTGTCACGTGAGCTTGCATCAAGGGGGCATGATATAACCCTGGCATCGTTCGGTGGTGTCTATGCCGATATGCTTGAGCAGTGCGGTGTCCGTATCGTTAAGCTGCCACTTCATAAAAAAGACCCTGCCAGCGTCTGTGAGTCATATCGTGGGCTGAAAAAGCTGATTTTGACGGAAAATTTTGATATAGTTCACGCTCATGCAAGAATACCGGGGTTCATAACCGGTCTGCTCAACGATATCATAACCAAAAACGGCTTGAAGTTCCGCTTCGTTACAACAGCTCACCTTAATTTCAGCGTGAATCCTCTGCTCAGGCGTATCTCACGTTGGGGCGAGCGTGTTATGGCTGTCTCCGAGGATATCGTCGACTACCTTGTGAACGAGTATGACTATCCCCGTGAACGCATATATACTACGATAAACGGTGTGGATACCGAGAAATTCTCTCCCAATACCGACTTTTCTCAGGTTCTCGAAAAGCATTCTCTTGATAAGTCTCACAAGCGTGTCGTTTACATCAGCCGACTTGACCCCGACCGCTCCGAGCCTGCATACCGCCTGCTTGATGTGGCAGAACAGCTTTCCACACGTTTCCCGAACACGGATATTATAATTGTCGGTGACGGTGCAAACTTCGCTGAACTATCCGAAAAGGCAGATATTATCAACAAAAACGTCGGTCGTAAACTGGTCACAATGACGGGGGCAGTCAGCAATGTTGAAGAATATTGCTCCGCAGCGGATGTTTTCATCGGAGTTTCACGCTCCGCACTTGAAGCCATGTCCGCCGCACGTCCCGTAATTGTCGCAGGTGGTCAGGGTTCGCTCCGCATTTTCGATGAATCCAAGGTCAGCACCGCAGTCAGCACGAACTTCTGCTGTCGTGGATGTGAAGTAGAATCCGCTGAAATGCTCCTTGAAGATATCACGACATTACTCCGTGACGATGAACTTCGACTTTCACAGGGCAAATTCAATCGTGAGTTTATCAAAAAATACTACACGGCTTCACGCATGGTAGACGACTACCTCAGAATGTACGAGGATACACTTGCCTCTCCCGTAAGATTCCGTGGTAAAGCCGATGTTGTGATAAGCGGTTACTATGGCTTTGGAAACATGGGTGACGAAACTCTGCTTGATATAATCTCGTCCTCTGCCGCCGCTGAAATTCCGTCCGTGAAGATAGCAGCACTTACAAAATCTCCCAAAAAAGACAGCACGAGAACAGGACTGAAATGTATCTCACGCTTCAATTTTGTCGGTGTTTGGCATGAAATTTCCCGTGCAAAGGTGCTTATCTCAGGTGGCGGCTCACTCCTGCAAGACAAAACGAGCAAACGAAGCCTGCGATACTATGCGTGGGTGATGAATGCCGCACACATCCTTAAAAAGAAGATATACGTCTACGCAAACGGAATAGGTCCGGTCTCGGACGAAGGAAACCGCAGACTTACCGCACGTGTTGTCGTGCAGTCCGACCTTGTGACCGTGCGTGATAACGGATCCAAAAACGAGCTTCTTTCACTTGGAGTTGACAAGAGTAAAATTAATGTCAGTGCCGACCCCGCATTCCTTATCTCACCGGACGAAAAATCTAAGAGATACGCCGACGAGCTTGCGGAAAAGTTCGGTAGATTCATGGTCGTGTCGATTCGTCCGCTTGATAATTCCGCACTGGGGTCTCCGCTTACCGAACGTGACGAAGAAAATCTTCTTGCTGTCGAAAAAGCCGTGACCGATATCGCAAAAAAATACAGCATTACACCGGTTATACTGCCCATGCAATGCTCACGTGACAGCGAAATATCGGAAAGACTTAGCAATGAGCTTGCGAAAAATGGCATAAAAGCTCCGGTTTACGTGCCACGTTCGTCCGGTGAGCTGGTCTGCGTTCTCGGTAAGGCTATGCTTGTTATCGGAATGAGACTTCACGCTGTGATTTTTGCCTCCTCCGCCTCCTCACCCGTTATCGGACTGTCGTATGACCCAAAGGTTGCGGGATTTATGCACGAGCTTGGTCAGGATTACGTCATAGACCTTGAGGAAAGTCACGGTGACGGTTATGTTGAAAACGAAATGATACGCTGTGCCAATGAAATAATGGCAAGACGTGACGAGGTTGTCGCAGAAATAGCAGAGGTTTCGGCAAAGCTGAGAAGCCGTGCTAAGGATGATGTAAAACGACTGAAAAACCTCTTATAAACAAAAAAATACCCGATACTCTTGCTTAAAGTGGGAATATCGGGCTTTTTTTTATTCAGTTTTGCTGCTCTCGTTTGTCGGATTTTCGACTGTTTGATTTTCGGATTCCTTTTCCTTTTTCTTTGCAGCGGAAGTTTTCTTGCGTGCAGTCTCAGTCAGCTTGTGCATATACAAAAGTGCTTCACCGCCGAGGTCACGCTTCTTTTTCGTCGGGCTTTCATCGGGGATATCCTCAATAACAATACCACGTTTTTCCAGCCTTGAATATACATTCTCACGCAGGAGTGTGTACAGTACGGAGAACAGCGGAATGAACAGTATCATACCGATAACACCGCAGACTCCACCACCGATTATGACCGCAGTAAACGTCCATATCGCAGGAAGTCCGACTGAGCCACCGACAACTTTAGGATAAATCAGGTTGTTTTCAAGCTGCTGGATTATGAGGAACATTATAAGGAACCATATCGCTCTCATGGGGTCGTCAAGTATCATGAGCATGACACCGAACGCACAGCCGAGGAATGCTCCGACGTACGGAATCATGGCAGTTGCCGCAATGAGTGACGATATCGCCAGAGAATAGGGGAAACCGAAAATATTCATCGCAATAAAGAACAGGCATCCGAGAATGACCGCCTCAAGGCACTGTCCGCTAATGAAGTTAGAGAAGGTTTTGACGGAAAGCGAGCATATCTCACATATCTTGTCGGCAATATCCTTTCGGATGAATGCGTAGGTCATTTTTTTCGTCTGGATAAGGAGCTTTTTCTTGTTCGACAGGATGTATACCGCAAAGATTACCGAGGTGACTGCCGTAAATGCTCCGCTGATTATTGATGACGCACCGCTGATTATCGAGGAAAGGCTTGATGTAAGTGCATCCATGAACTTCAAGGCATACTCGGAGAGTGTGTTCACGACTTCGTTTATGTCGAGCGAGCTTAACCAGTCTACGATGGGGTCGGTGTTAATTCCGTATTCTTCAAGTCCTTCGAGCCATGAAACGAGCTTTGGGAGACTTGTAACGGCCTTTTGATATATACCCTTGACCGATTCGCCGAGCTGAGGGAAGATGGAGTAGCACAGTACGTATATCAGCAGAATTGCAAGTATAAAGGTCAGCGTAAGTGAAACGACTTCGCAGGTACGCCGATTCATCTTTTTGCCGTGCTTTTCCGAGATACGTGTGAGCAGTTTTTCTATTGCCATAAGCGGAGTGTTCAGAATAAGTGCCACAAGTCCGCCGATGAGCAGGGGAGAGATAAGACTTACCAGTGAGCCGAGCAGGGATGAAAGCTCAGTCAGGTGAGTAAGGATAACGTAAAGAATTATGCTGAACGAGACGAGCTTCACTGCAAGAACAAATATGCTCTGTGGAGTCAGTCTGTCGTGGTCGTTACTTTGTTTCTTTGGAAATTCGTCCATATTGCCTCCGTTATGCTTTAGTCATGTCATATTTTGCTCTCTCACCACCGATGAACTTGGGACGTACACGTGCCGCATTGAGAGACGCAGTTCCGATTTTTGAATTTGTAAGGCGAACGGGAACAGCTACCTCTTTCAGGTGCATTCCGATGAGAGTACCGCCTATATCAAGTCCGCAGTCAGCCTTGATGTGTTCGAGTGCAACAGGGTCTTTTGCGTGTGTGTATGCCGCCGTAGCAAATGAACCGCCTGCTTTTGGCTGAGGAACAACATTTACTTCGGAGATAACTCCGCATTCGAGGGCGGCACGTACGGCATCACGTTCAACTATGATGGCACGGTTGAGATGTTCACAGCACTGAGCAGCTACGTACACACCGAACTCGTCAGCGGCAGCTTTTACACCGTTCCAAATTTCTTCGGCGGCTTCGGGAGATGAGTTTTTGCCTATCATTCCGCCGATAGCCTCAGATGTAGAACATCCAACCACTACTATAGTTCCTTTTTTCGCACGTGAAACCTCAAGAAGCTCACGCATCGCATTGTATGATTCTTCGTAAAGTGACATTTTAAACATTTCCTTTGATTTTATTTATTTTTACGTCTGCCTGAGAAAAATTCCCTCAGCAGAGCGACCGAGCTTTTGGAATAGCTTTCGCAGATATCGACCACGGGACTGTATCCGAGCGGCAGTGACTGCATACGTATTACCGAACCCATTGAACCTGCACGTGCATCCTTGGCTGCATATACAAGTCTTGGTATACGTGCGTTGATTATAGCTCCCGCACACATGGGACACGGCTCAAGAGTCACATACATCGTAACTCCGACAAGTCTCCACCCACCGAGAGCAGAGCAGGCAGAGTTTATGGCATTTATTTCCGCATGGGAAAGAGCGTTTTTCTCACCCTCACGGCCGTTTGCACCGCATGAAATTATCTTTCCGTCACGGACACACACAGCACCCACGGGAACCTCACCGTCCAATGCACACGCATGAGCTATCTCAAGTGCCACGGACATGAAATATTCGTCTCTCTCCGACATAGTGTATCCGGATAGGTCTTTTGCCTCACGTGAGAGTATTCCCGCTATCTTTTTGTCACGATTTGTCATTCTGCTTTATCCTCCGCTTTTACAGCTTTGTTTTGGGAGAGATATATAACGAGCAGAATGAGCGACAGTATACCGATTGAATAGAAAATGAAGTCTGTATATTGTATTACCGCTGAGTTATCCGAAAAAGCTGTCGTGTAGATAAGAGTACGCAGGTTTACACATGAGTGTGTGATAACGCAGAGATACCAACGACCCGTATTTTCAATGAGAAGTCCAAGCACGATACCGCTGAACAGAGCCGCAAACATCGTCTGGACCGTTGAATGATTAAGTGCAAACATAGTAGCCTGTGCGACTACCGCAAAAATGGGAGTGAGAAGTCTAAGCTCAGAATGGTACAAACGTCGAAAAATAAATTCTTCAACTATCGGATGGATTATAACAAGCGAGATGAAATACATCGTGCTGAATGTGTAGGGAGAGCGATCATCACTTCCGAGAAATGCCCCGACAATGTGCATGAGCAGTATTATTGAACAGAACGCTATCACGGTACAAAGTATGGACGTTACCATGTCACGCTTTATCATAGGCGGAACAGGATTAGGTATTTCCTCAGTGTCGGCGGGAGTGATATCCTTTGGCATTAACTTGAACGAAACTATCGCAACAACGGACGAAACGAGGAATATAAACAGCGTGTTAAGATATTCCGTTGTGAATAGGTCTGACGCAGATATTGCAAGAAGTCGCTGTGATATGAGCATAAGCACAAACGATGTAAGCGAGTGCAGGAGGTATGATACCTTTTTCTTATACATAGTATCCTCTGGATAAAAAATTCTTCATTATCGTATTATAGCACACGAAAATGTAATTTTCAATCACGGACGGGGGTGTGGGGAAAAGCTTTGCCGAAAATTTACAAGATAAACAAAATCTTTATAAAAACCTCCGGAAATGTGCAAAAAAATAAAATCGTTCATGCTTTTGACACGTATCACGTTTGACTTAATGACGTGTTTCTGATATAATATCATAATAGCGAAAAATAACGTGTATAAAAGGAGCTTTATATAATGAAGAAGAACGCAATGAGAGCTATGGCGGCGGCTCTTGCACTGTTTCTCTCTCTGACTGCGGCTTCCTGTGAAGAAAAGGACGAATATGCTCCCCCCGCAGGATATGAGCTTGCATCAAATGAAGATGTTGACTATTGCCTCTATGTACCCGATGACTGGACCGTAGATATGAGTACAGCCGCAGCAGGTGCATACTATTCTGCTACCGACCCGTCAAGCGTATCCGTTATGGGATGGGATCTCGACCACTACGATACCTCTCTCGATGAATGGTGGGAAGTAAACAAAAAGGATCTTGAACTTGTTTTCACCGATTTCACAGAAGTATCCGAAGAAAATACTACCCTTGACGGACTTTATGCAAAGAGATATACCTATACCGCAAAGCTCGGCGAGAACAACTATAAGTTCATGCAGGAAGCAGCGATAAAGGACGGCTATGTATATGTGTTTACCTACACATCACTTGAGGATATTTATGACAGCCACCTTGATGAGGTTGAAGAAATCCTCGGCTTCATGGTGATAAAATGATATACCTCGATAATTCCGCAACGACAAAACCCTCACAGACCGCACTCCGTGCTATGAATGATGCGGCAGAATTTTGGGGAAATCCGTCGTCCGTGTATTCTCTGGGACTTGAATCAAAAAAGCTCCTTGATGAATGCAGAAGAAAAATATCCCGCACGTTCGGACTTACGAAATTTTCAAAGGATATGGTCTACTTCACGGCAAGCGGAACAGAAGCGAACAATATAGCTATGCTGGGATGCCATCGTGCAAAGGCTCACCTTGCAAAGGGAAGAGTCGGTACGGTAATAATCTCCGCAGGTGAACACCCGTCGATTGATGAGCCGGCAAAGGTTCTCGAAAACGAAGGCTATACACTTGAGAGAATTTCAACCCGTGGCGGTGTGCTTGACATAGCGGAACTGAAAGACGTGCTTGAGTGTGCAAAGGAAAACGAACGCCCTGTAATTTTTGCCGGTTTCATGCTTGTAAATAACGAAACCGGAGCGGTATATGACGTAAAGGCTGCCTCCGAACTTGTGAGAGCATATTTCCCCGATGCAAATATCCACTGTGATGCCGTTCAGGGATATATGAAGCTGAAAACCTCACCGAAGCTCCTCGGAGTAGATACAATGACCGTAAGCTCACATAAAATACACTCGATAAGAGGTGCCGGAGCTTTGTACGTGTCGGAAAACATACTTAAAAGACGTAATATTGCCCCTGTAATGCCCGGCGGTGGTCAGGAATACGGTATCAGAAGCGGAACGGAAAATCTCTGTGCAATAGCAGCCTTTGCCGCAGCAGCAGAGGAGTCGTTCTCCACATTCGCAGAAAGAACGGAGAAAATAGCCTCCCTCAGACATGAGCTTGAGAGCTGCTATGAAGATATGCTCTCTCCCCTTGGAGTTAAGGTAAATCGTCCCGAAAAGGGAATAGACGGCATATTCAATATATCACTTCCGCAGATAAGAAGTGAAACCATGCTCAACTACCTCTCGTCAAAGGATATATATGTTTCCGCAGGTTCTGCCTGTGCCGCAAACTCAAAGAAAAAGAGCCTTGCACTTGAAGCGTTCGGATGTACACCCGATGAAATGGATTGTGCAATACGTATCAGCTTTGACGAAACAAACGATATAGGTGACATGAGCGAAGTCTGCCGTGCAATTGCTGCCGGTGTAGGCGAGCTTCAGAGAAAGCGATAATCGTTGACAAAACAGCATAAATATGCTATAATGTAGGAGCAGATGGGGCTGTCGCGTGCCATTGTGCCGAAAGGTATTGGTGTGAGGAAAGTCCGGGCATCATAGGGCAGGATAACGGATAACGTCCGCCGAGGGAGACCTCCGGGAAAGTGCAACAGAAATAGACTTCCATAGCTTCGGTTATGGTAAAGATGGAAAGGTGAGGTAAGAGCTCACCGGCATGACAGGTAACTGTGTGCAAATGTAAACCCTATCCGATGCAACGCCTTATTCGGGGAAGCTGTTCGATTTTTCGAGCGGTTTCGTGGCTGCCCGTCATATCCCGAAAGGCGGCATAGAGATGTGTGGCAACATACATACCAGATAGATGACAGCTGTAATGCAAATTATACAGAACCCGGCTTATAAGTCTGCACTGAAAGAGCTTCCTTGTGAGGCTCTTTTTTGATTCTCAGTATACAAGAAACTTCATTATATTCTTCGGAGATAATATGGAAACAAAAATAATATACGAATGCAAAAGCTATGTCGTTGTATATAAACCTGCCGGGCATCTTTCGGAGGAGAACGAAAGCTCTCCCTCTTGCCCTGCCGATATACGTGAATATTTCGCAGAGAAAGGTGTATCTGCAACTCCCTATACCGTGCATAGACTCGACAGAAACACGGACGGACTTATGGTCTATGCCCTCACCAAAAAAGCAGCGGCAGATTTTTCCAAAATAATAACCGACGGCGGCTTTTCCAAGGAATATAAGGCTCTCGTTACCCCTGCCGATGACCTGCCCGAATCGGGAGAAATGAGTGACTACCTTTATTTTGACAGAAAACGTGATAAATCCTTTGTCGTAGGCGGTGAGCGTAAGGGTGCAAAGGAAGCTGTGCTTAACTACCGACTCGGCGAGACACTTGAAATAAAGGGGCAGATTGTGCGTGTGGCATATATTCAGCTTGAAACAGGAAGAACGCACCAGATACGTGTCCAGTTCGGTTCCAGACGTTCGCCACTGTGCGGAGATGGCAAATACGGAAGCCGACTAAACTATAAGGGCGTGCCGCTTACATCGTATAAGCTGTCCTTTGAGTGGGGCGGCGAGAGGGTAGAGTACAACCTTGACTGAGTATCGGCGTATTTACCAAAACGTGAATGTATCCTTTGTGCAAATTTGTTCTCAAGGTCTGTTGACGTGAATTGACGTTTGAAGTATAATTAAGTCCGTTTGAAATGATATCATTATAAGGACATTTTTATATGAACAAAACTACGACCTCGGACAGAAGCATAACTGAGAGACAGCACTTCGATGCTCTTTCAAAAATCAAAGACTTTGTAAGAAAGAATACCGTGCTTACAATAGCCGCAATTCTTGCTGTGCTGACCTCTTTCATTGTTCCGCCCGATAGCGAATATCTCGGATATATCGACTACCGTACCATAACCTGCCTTTTCTGTACACTTGCAGTAATTTGTGCATTGAAGGAGATAAAGTTCTTCTATGTTTGTGCGGAAAAGATAGTTTCAATGGCGAGAAACCTCAGACTTGCGGCAATAGCCCTTGTGTATATCACGTTCATTGGCTCAATGCTGATTGCAAACGATATGGCTCTTATCACATTCCTTCCTTTGGGCTATATCGTTCTCAAGTGTACCCACAGCGAAAAGTATACAGCTTATATCTTCATTTTGCAGAATATCGCAGCTAACCTCGGCGGAATGCTTACACCGTTCGGCAATCCCCAGAACCTCTACCTTTATTCCTATTTCGAGATTCCGACATGGGATTTCGTAAAAACGATGTTCCCGCCGTTTCTCCTTGCGGTTATCCTTATCACGATTGCCTGCCTTGTTCTTCCCGATGACCCGATATCCTTCTCCGGTGAGCATGAAAAGCTGCCCGCAGGACGACTTGTCGCATATCTCAGCCTCTTTGCACTTTCAATCCTCGTCGTTTTCAGAGGCATCCCCTATATTATCGGTCTTATCGTTATCCCGGCGGCTCTCTTTGTTGCCGACAGACGTGCATTGCGTGAAGTAGACTACGGGCTTCTTATGACGTTCGTGTGTTTCTTCATTTTCTCCGGAAATATGTCACGTATTCCGGCAGTGTCCGCTCTTATGCAGCCACTTGTAGGCGGTGACGGAAAGCTCGCACTTTTCACCTCGGCTATGTCGTGCCAGGCTATATCCAATGTACCCAGTGCAATACTCCTTTCAAAATTTGCGACCGCCTGGAAACCTATCCTCTACGGTGTGAATATCGGCGGCTGCGGTACTATAATCTCATCCCTTGCATCCTTAATCACGTTCCGCACGTTTATGTCTCATGCGGATGAACACGGAACAACGGCAGGCGGATATATGAAGCTGTTTTCAATCCTGAATTTCGGTTTTCTTGCCGTTTTGCTCCTGTTCTGCTTCCTTCTTGTATAAAGATTCACCAATAAAGTAATCAAACGAGAATGAAAATTGTACAAATGTACAGAGATAATCCCTTGCAATAATTAAGAATATATGGTATAATATTATCGTAAGATGATATTAAGTTATGGAGAGTGGGCAAAAAAACGTCCACTCTCTTGTTTATGATAAGGTGAAAAATGAAACAGAAAAAGAATGTCGCCGCATCTGTCCGTGAAATAGCAGAACCCCTCGCAAATGAGCTTGGTTATCAGCTTTGGGACGTTGAGTATGTCAAGGAAGGTGCGGATATGATCCTCCGCATTACAATTGACACTGACGCAGAAGAGGGAATCACCATTGACGACTGCGAAAAAATGCACCGTGCGATAGACCCCCTTCTCGACGAGCTTGACCCTATCGAGGAAGCGTATATGCTTGCTGTGTCCTCTCCTGGAGTTGAAAGAGAACTGACCCGCCCCGAACATTTTGCAAAGATGGCAGGAAGCGAGGTTGAAATAAAGCTCTATGTCGCAGTGGACGGCAGCAAGAGCCACCGTGGAGAACTCGTAGGACTGGTTGAGGGTGAAAACGGAGACGATGTTGTTATTGCTCTCGAAGATGGCACAGAAAAGCACTTCCCCGAAAAAACCGTAGCAAAATGCGTTACCGTTTTCAACTGGAACGACTGATAAAGCATAGATAAAAATAATACAACAATACGAAAGGTATGGAATTTTAGCAATGAACTCAGAGCTTTTTGACGCACTCGAGCTGCTTGAAAAAACCAAAGGCATCCCCACCGAATATATGCTCGAGAAGATCGAAGCCGCACTCGTATCCGCATTTAAAAAGGAATATGGCAGTGCATCCGTAAGAGTTGACATAAACAGAGAGAAAAAAGAAGTCCGTGTGTTCCGCCGCCGTACCGTGGTAGAGGAAGTCACAGACCCCAAGACCGAGATAGCACTCGATAAGGCACAGGAAATAAGCCGCAGATATGAAATCGGTTCCGTTATCGAAGATGAGATAAAGGGAAAGAACTTCGGCAGAATTTCCGCACTCACAGGTAAGCAGGTGATAGTTCAGGGTATCCGTGAAGCTGAAAAGAACAACCTTACACGTGAATATGAAAAGAAGCGTGAAGAAGTTATCTCCGCAGTTGTAACCAAGCGTGACGATATCACAGGCGATGTATGGGTAGATACCGGTGCATCCGACGTTCTTCTTCCGAGAAACGAACAGCTTGCATCCGAAACACTCTACGTTGGTGACAGAATCAGAGTATTCGTTACCGAGGTAACACGTGACAGCGAAAACGGTCCCGTAGTAACAATCTCACGTACTGCTCCTCAGATGATAAAGCGTATGTTCGAGAGCGATATTCCCGAAATTAACGACGGCACAGTAATAGTAAAGGGCGTTGCAAGAGAAGCAGGCTCCAGAACCAAAATCGCAGTTGCATCCCGTGATGCAGAGGTAGACCCCGTTGGTGCTTGTATCGGTAACAGAGGTATGAGAATCGCAGCCATCGTAGAAGAACTCTGCGGTGAAAAGATTGACGTTATCGCATACTCCGATAAGCCCGAAGAATATATTGCAGCCGCTCTTTCTCCCGCAACCGTTCAGGACGTTGAGTTCGACGGTGAAAGAAGTGCCCTCGTTCACGTAGCAGGAGACCAGCTCTCTCTTGCTATCGGTAAGGAAGGTCAGAACGTACGTCTTGCCGCAAAGCTCACAGGATGTAAGATAGATATCAAGGGAATCAAGGCGTAAAAGGAGCAATATGGCACTGACTAAACCAAAGAATCAGCAGAAGCCCATGAAAAAGGTTCCCGAAAGACGCTGTATCGGTTGCATGACCACAAGGGAAAAGCGTGACCTCATAAGAGTAGTACGTTCCCCTGAGGATGAGGACGGAAAAACAACTCTTTCGATAGACTTCACGGGCAAAAAATCGGGCAGAGGTGCGTATCTCTGCAAAAATGAGTCGTGCCTGAAGAAAGCCAGAAAATCAGGAGCTTTGAGCAGGTCTCTCAGCTGTGAGATATCCCCTGAGATATACGACGAACTCGAAAAAGAGATACGTGCATACGAAGCGGAGGCAGAGCGTGAATAATAGACTCCTCGGAACCATCGGTCTTTGCCGTGCTGCGGGCGGAGTCGTAACAGGATTTGACTCCGTAATGAGTGAGATACGCTCCGGTAAGGCAAAACTCATAATGATAGCCGCCGATTCGTCAGAGAGAACAAAGAAACAGCTTAGAGATAAATGCGTTTTTCATGAAGTGAAGTGCGTTGAATGTGAATATACGGCAGAGGAACTGGGTAAAGCACTCGGAAAAGCTCCCGCCGTAGCACTTTCATTCAACGGAAAAGGCTGTTTCAATAAAATAAGAGACTATTATGCGTCCTCTTCCGCTGATGTAAGCGAAAAATAATATACGAATACCCACCCCATAATGTGCAATCAGAAAGGATGATCGTGAATGGCAACGAAGTCAAATTCGATGTTCAGAATAAGCCAGTTGGCAAAGGATCTCGGACTGAAAACCAAGGAACTTACCGAAAAGCTCGATGAGCTTGGTGTCTCCGGAAAAAGTACGTCCGCATCCCTTGAGCCGGATGAAGTAAATCTCTTGTTTGAAAGCCTTTCCAAGGAAGCTAAGATCAAGGATATTGACGGA
>CAYTLG010000006.1:0-29908 GCA_964438725.1 uncultured Ruminococcus sp.
TATATCCGTAGTATCATTAAGTGGGGAACAATTTCTCAATGGTGGATTAACGAATTATAGTGGTTATGATGAGCTCATGGCAGTACCGACATACAACGGCAAAAACTACTATGCAGTGTACGATTCGATGTACATAAACTCCGTAACAACAAAGCCTGAAGCTGCGGTCAATTATGTGGCATCATATTTTGAAAACGATTTTCAGTCATATCATGTAAGATATTGTAAAACATTTCTGGCGAAGGACGTGTCATCCTGCTTCAGATTTACCAGTGAAAAATAATGGGCAAAGCTGATATTGGACTTGAAGACGGCTATGAAAGCGTAAGATATCCATACGATATTGAACACAAAGGAACCTTTGATGATAACTATTCCCTCGGAGTTGAGCAAGGAGCAAGATTACTCAAAAATCCCGCTATTCGTATGTATACTCTTGGTATGGAGGATTATATCGAGGAGTTTGTGAAAAAGGTAACTTCCAGCTCGATAACTCCTGAGAATGCAGCTGAACAGTTATATAACGAATTTGCGTATCGTATATTTGAATAAAATGAAAAAATCATATCTCGCAAAAGATATTGATTCATATTTTACATATCTTTCACAGGGTTCAATGGCTATTCCATGTGCTATCGTTATTTTGAGTAATTGAATCAAAACAAAGGAACCGAAGCTGTTTTTTCAGAACAACCTCGGTCTTTTGTTTTATGCAAAATCCTATGCATATGAATATACCGCATATTTATACAGTACAGAACAAGTGTGCGAAATCGGGATGCACGAGTAATATACAGGCTTATGCATATCCAAAAACGGAATTAATCATAAGCAAATGCGTGCATACAATTTCAGATTAATATTATATTTACAAAAAGTCCATTGTAAAAATTACACCTTTAAGGTAATATTATATAATGATATTATGTAGTTTTTACAGCGTGAGGTCGTATGTTTGGATATATAAAACCCTATGTTCCTGAGCTGAAGGTTGCGGAATACGAAAAATATCGTGCAGCCTATTGCGGACTTTGCGTCTGTATCGGGCAGGTCACGGGTCAGCTGTCACGAATGACTTTGTCGTATGACCTCGTTTTTCTTGCGGCAGTGAGGATGGTTCTGGAGAATATCACACCTGAGTTTAAAGCTATGAGATGCTTGGCTCATCCTACTTCAAAAAGACTTGTTATGCTTAAAAATCCTGCTCTTATGTATGCCGCAAAAATATCGGCAGTTCTTGCAGACGAGAAAAATCGTGATGATAACGATGATGAGCATGGTGTGGATAAATTAAAATCAGTGGCACTTCATCCGATACTTTCAGGCTTTGCACGTGAAGCTGAAAAAACGCTCCCGAACGATTGCCGAAAAAATATCAGAGAGCGACTTGAAAAGCTGTATATTCTTGAAAAACAAAAATGCAGTTCCGCAGATGAAACGGCAGCAGCATTTGGTGAGGTCTTGGCATATGTGTTTTCGCTTGGACTTGACGGTGAAAAAGCCTTGCTTGCTTCGCAGATAGGATATCATACAGGTCACTTCACATATATCTGCGATGCGGCAGACGATATGCCCGATGATATAAAAAGAAAGCGATATAATCCGCTCGCAGAGGGTTGGGGAGAATACGCTATAACAGACGGAAAAATGTCTGAAATGGTGAAATCATCCGTCATGACCTCCGCACCGATAGAGCTTGAAGTCCTCGGTGAACTCACGGAAAAGCTCGATAAAAGCCATATAATGACCCCGATAATCAGAAATACGGTCTACCTCGGCATGGTGAAGTCGCTTGGGAATGCCGTCGAACATGAAAAAAAGAAATTGGAGAAGGATATTAGATGAGAGATCCATACGATGTGCTTGGTGTTTCACGAAGTGCATCAGATGATGAAATAAAAAAAGCGTATCGAACACTTGCACGAAAATATCACCCGGACAACTTTGCAGGCTCATCGGGTGCGGAGGTTACAGGTGCTGAAGAACGCATGAAAGAAATAAACGAAGCCTACGATACGATACAAAAGGAGCGTTCTGGAAAGGGCAATGCCGGAGCAGGGTATAGCTCGAACGGTTACAGAGGTTCGTATAATACGTACAGCTCCTCTGGAACTACCTCGTTCTATCAGGTGCGTAAGTTAATTAATGAAGGAAAGTTCTCGGATGCAGAGCTTATCATAGATTCGACACCCGCAGGTGACAGAGGTGCTGAATGGAACTTCCTCAAGGGTTACCTTCTCGCACAAAGAGGATTTTACTATGATGCGGTGCGTTATATAGAGATAGCCTGCTACCTTGACCCGCAAAACCTCGAATATCGTGAGGCAAGAAACCGTATGCGTACAAGGTCAAATAATTTCGGCGGAACATACCGTCAGACAAGCGGAAGTGACTGTGACGTTTGCGGAACCTGTTCTACACTTATACTTTGTGATACCTGCTGTGAATGCTGCGGCGGAGATCTTATAGGCTGTTGCTGAGGTACATTATGAGAATGAAAAGTACGACTAAAAAAATCACACTTTGCGGAATATTTGCGGCACTGTGTATAGCATTTCTTTATATCGGTGGCTTTACCGTAGCTGACCTTTCGGTGCTTATCATATGTGCGATAATGACAATGATAGTTCTCGTTGAAACAGGCGAGAAATACGCATGGATGTATGTTGGAGTTACAGGCGTTCTTGCACTTCTGCTTCTTCCGTCAAAGCTGTACGCACTCGAATATATCATGCTTGCCGCTGTATATCCGATACTCAAAATGCACTTTGAACGTATGCATTCGCTTTTTGCATGGCTCGTGAAGATATCAACTCTTGACTGTATGCTCATACTGCTCGTTCTGCTTGGACAGTACGTTTTTATGGCAGGAGATGAGTTTTTCGCACTGTCAGCAGTCACGGTTATCGTCGGAACGTTGTTCTTCGTGCTGTATGACTTCTGTCTCAGTGCGTGCATAACTTTGTATATAGTTAAACTGCGTAAAAGATTTGCTAAAAATAAGATATGACTGTACTGTATTCATAAAAATGGCTTCGTTTCGTTGACAACGGAGCTTTTTTTATAGTATAATATACAGTAGATAAATATTAGTATTTTAAACCTTTCCATTTCGCATAAGAATTGCTTTGGAAAGATGTTATCGGAGATAGAAAATGCAGAAAAGTATGACCGCTTTCGGACGTGCAAGAAGAACCTCTTCTGATGGCTCGCTCGATATTACAGCGGAGATAAAAAGCGTAAACTCAAGATATCTAGATTGTACGGTAAAGATGTCCCGTGCATACTCCTGCCTTGAAGAAAAGGTAAAGGCATTCCTTACAAGCTCAGGTGTAACCAGAGGTAAGGTAGAAGTCTATATCGGAATCGATGTTCTCGAAAAGCGTGGTGAAAATATCATTCTCGATAAAGCCGTTGCAGAGTCCTATATAAATGCACTCCGCCAACTTAGAGACGAGTTTGACCTGCCTGACGATATCACAACCATGAAGGTAGCAGAAAACCGTGAGATATTCACTACCAGACGTGCGGAGGATGATATTGAGTCTGATTGGGAAGAAATAAAGTCTGTTCTCGCAGAAGCTGTCAGTGGATTTGTTTCCATGCGTGCTTCCGAGGGCGAAAACCTCTGCCGTGACATTCTGAAAAAGGCAGAAACAATCAAGTCCTCTGCCGCTAAAATTAAGGAGCTTTCCGAAAACGATATTAAATCATATCCCGCAAAGCTCGAACAGAGAATAAAACAGCTCCTTACAGATTTTGATGTTGAGACCTCTGAACAGCGTATACTCACAGAAGCAGCCATTTTTGCAGATAAAGCCGCAATTGATGAAGAACTCGTAAGACTTGCCTCACACTTTGAAGCACTCGATTCTATAATCAATTCCGACGAAACTGCCGGAAGAAAGCTCGACTTCCTCGTTCAGGAGATAAATCGTGAGATAAACACTATCGGCTCAAAGGCAGGAAACTCTGAAATAGCTCACCTTGTTGTTGAGATGAAAACGGAGCTTGAGAAAATACGTGAGCAGATACAGAACATCGAATAATGGAGGAAATACGTGAAATTTGTAAACGTAGGCTTCAATAATATAATAAACGCAGACAGAGCCGTTGCGGTAATCTCGTCCGATTCATCCCCTGCCAAGCGAATGATTCAGGAGGCAAAGGATAGTGGACGTGCAATAGACTGTACCTGCGGCAGAAAAACAAGATGTATCATCATAATGGATTCAGACCATATCATACTTTGTGCAATACAGAACGAGACAATGTTGCAGCGTCTCGGTGGTGTAACAGAAGATGAGGAGGATAGCGATGAATAAGGGAACAGTTATAGTTATTTCGGGACCTTCTGGAAGTGGAAAGGGTACTATTGTTGCGATGCTTCGTGATATGTATCCTGAAGCAGGCGTTTCCGTATCGGCAACAACAAGAGAAAAACGTCCCGGCGAGGTTGACGGAGTACACTACTATTATAAAACACGTGAGGAATTTGAGAAGCTCGTAGCAGACGAAGAAGTTCTCGAATATACCGAGTACAACGGAAACTACTATGGCACACTTAAATCCGAAGTGGAAAGAATCATCAACTCAGGTCGTGACCTCATCCTTGAAATAGAGGTAGACGGTGCAGGACAGATTAAAAAGCTCCTCGGTGACGAATGTAAGGCAGTAATGCTTATAGCTCCCGATGCAAAAGAGCTTGAAAGACGACTCAGAGACCGTGGCACCGAATCGGAAGAAGCAATACTTAACAGACTTGCAAGAGCAAGAGAAGAAATCAAGCTCGCTTCCATGTACGACTTTATCGTAATAAACGAAACAGATAAAGAAAAAGAATGTGCCGAAAATGTAATGGCAATAATCAAAGCAGAGCATCTGAAATATGAATGCCGCAAGGATTTTATAAACGGCTATTTCGGCTGAAAAATTACAATAGTTTAATATAAGTTTTTTTAATATAGAAAGGGAAGAAAATGATTTATCCTTCAGTAACAGAGCTTTTAAAGAATAACGAAATCAACCGCTACGAACTTGTAACAGCAACTTCCAAATGTGCAAGAATCATCACAGACGAGTATGTAAAGCAGAGAGAATATGCAGAAAAGCTCGCACTCAATAAGGATGCAGATAAAAAGAACAACTTTGCAAGCATGATCAGACGTGAATACCGTGACGATAAGGCAGTTAAGACCGCTATCAACGGACTTTACAAGGGCGAATTTAAAATCGTTGAGCCTGACGGAAGAGTTGTTATGCTCGGCGGTCACAAGCCTGACGAAACACGTGCAGAAGAAGATGCAGTAAACGAAAAGGAAAACAATCAGGAGCTCAGCGAAGCTCTTATGATGTAATATAATATTATAATTTGAGGTAAAGCGATGGCAGGGGAAGCAAAGGTATATATTCTTGATATTCCGTATCATGCGGATAAGGCGTATTCTTACTATATCCCCGATGCTGTCGCTTCTCAGATATGTGCGGGGTCAATAGTGGAGGTACCGTTCGGGCGTGGAAACAGACGCATGACCGGAATAGTTGACGAGATAATAGACGGGGACGTACCGATGAGTACAAAACCGATAACTTCAGTCATAAGCCCGTACCCTATACTAGATGAAGAACAGCTGGGACTTTGCCGTTTCGTTCGTGAATTTACTTTATGTACATTCAGTGATGCACTCAAGGCAATAGTTCCTGCCGCTGCTATGTCGAGGGTAATAACATACTACCGCACAGTTGATGAAAAAATCAACGCACCATATCAAAGTTCACTTACCGATAGGGCAAAGCGTGTTCTTGATGTTGTGAGAGGGAAAAGCCGTTTCTCAAACCAAACTATCCAGTCGGAGCTTGATTTTGATGTCTCAGGAGCGGTATATCAGCTTGAAAAACAGGGATATATCGAAAAAATAACCGAAATCAAAGGTCAGGCAAGAACTAAAACGAAGCTGATATATTCTCTTGCAGATGAAATATCGGCTGGAAAAGAGAGTATCAACGAAATATCCGAAAAAATCCGTGGAGTAAATCGACGAAAGCTGTTTGCATATATCGCCGAAAATTCTCCCGTGTCCCAGGCTGAAGCTGCAGATGACCTTGATATGAAGCCGACCTCCGTAAAAACAGCCGCAGAAGCACTTGAAGAGCTTGGACTTATAAAATCATGTGAAGAAGAGGAGTATCGTAATCACTATACCCTCGAAAATATGGCGGCAGAGCAGACTGGTGAGAAGCCGATACTCAGCGATGAACAGAGAAACGCAGCGGATAAAATAATCGCTCTATGTGATAAGGGAGAACCGGCTGCGGCACTTTTGCATGGAGTGACAGGTTCGGGAAAGACCTCCGTTATAATGGAAGCAATAGACCACGTGCTTGAAAACGGTCACGGAGTCATTATGATGGTTCCGGAGATTGCACTGACACCGCAGACTGTCGGTATATTTATACGTAGATACGGTGGAAATATCGCTGTAATACATTCGGGATTGTCAGCCGGTGAAAGGTACGATGCCTGGAGACGTATCAAAGACGGATTCGCAAAGGTTGTTATAGGTACACGTTCCGCAGTTTTCGCTCCTCTTTCCGATATCGGTCTTATAGTTATCGACGAAGAGCATGAGTATACCTATAAATCCGACACAAATCCTAAATATAAAGCTCACGATATCGCACGTAAACGTTGTGCTGACCATAACGCCGTGATGCTTATTTCATCGGCTACACCGTCTGTTACAAGCTATTATAAGGCAGAAACAGGTGCATATACACTGATAGAGCTGAAGGAGAGATACGGAAATATGCCGCTCCCGTCAGTTGATATAGTTGATATGCGTAGTGAAGCGGCTATGGGAAATATTTCTCCGGTAAGTGCGGTTCTCGAACAAAGACTTCATGAGGATAAAGAAAACGGAAATCAGTCGATACTTTTCTTAAATCGCAGAGGATACAATAATTATGTGTCATGCCGCAGTTGTGGTAAAAGCCTGAAATGTCCGAATTGTTCGGTCACGCTTACATATCATGCTAAAAACAGACACAGCTTTCCGAACGTGCAGGGCGAGGAATACGATAAAAGTCGCAGAGACGGTGGATATCTTACCTGCCATATATGCGGATATCGTTGTTCTGTTCCCGAAAAATGCCCCGAATGCGGAAAAAATCACTTTCTCTTTATGGGATGCGGTACACAGAAGGCAGAGGACGATATAGTATCAATGTTCCCCGACTTCAGAGTTCTCCGAATGGATCACGATACCACACAGGCGAAGTTTTCACATGAGGATATACTCGACAAATTCCGCAGAGGACAGGCAGATGTACTTCTTGGAACACAGATGGTCACAAAAGGTCATGATTTTCCACGTGTCGCAACCGTCGGAGTTCTAAGTGCGGATAACTCACTTGCACTTGATGACTATCGTGCAGGGGAGAGAACATTTGCGATGCTTACTCAGGTAATAGGTCGTGCAGGACGTGGAGACGTTGCAGGAAAAGCCATAATCCAGACGTATAATCCCGACAGCGATGTTATCCTTAAAGCAGCAAAGCAGGATTATCTCAGTTTCTACAAAAGTGAAATACGGCTCAGAAAAGCATTGTGCTTCCCGCCGTTCTGTGATATAGCGGTAATAACTCTTTCTTCACTTGATGAGGGCTATCTTGGACTTATGACTAACCTCATGTCGGAGAGAATACGTGAGCATATCCGTGATGATTACCGTGATATTCCCATGATGCTGTTCGGCCCGTTTGAAGCTCCGCTGTACCGTGTTCAGAATACATATCGTATGAGATTTGTAATAAAATGTAAGCTGAACAAACGTATGCGTGAGTTCATAGCAGACCTTGTATGCGAGTTCTCACGACTTTCACCGAGCGGACTTGCAAAAAAATTCCCGTCGGTCAAAACAAATGCACGACTGACAGTGACCGCAGATCTCAATCCGAGTACGGTCTGAATAATCAGAAAATCTTTCAATAATATATAGAGGTAGAATAATGGCAATACTTAACATAGTAAAGGACGGAGACGAAACTCTTCGCAAGGTTTGCCGTCCTGTAACAGAAATTACACCCAGAATAATCAGACTTCTTGACGATATGCAGCAGACACTTGCGGATGCAGACGGAGCAGGACTTGCCGCACCCCAGGTAGGTATTCTCCGCAGAATCTGTCTTGTTGACAACGGTGAAGAAGTTCTTGAGCTTATAAATCCTAAAATAATCTACGAAAACGGCGAGCAGGAAGAGGTTGAAGGATGTCTTTCCGTTCCCGATGTATGGGGATATACTCACCGCCCCGCAAAGGTAATAGTAAAGGCTTTGAACCGTAAGGGTGAAGAATTTACCGCAGAGGGAGAGGGCGTTGTTGCTCGTTGCTTCTGCCATGAGATAGACCATCTTGACGGAAAGCTGTTCACAGATAATGCTGTACACATCCTCACTCCCGATGAAGTTGACGAAATGATGGGCAGAAGATAACGGAGAAGATATGAGAATACTTTTTATGGGAACTCCCGACCTTGCAAAGACATGTCTCGAAGCAGTATATAACAAGGACGGAGTTGAGGTTATCGGTGTTCTTACCCAGCCTGACAAGCCCAAGGGAAGAGGAATGAAGCTAGTTCCGCCGCCTGTCAAGGTTTTCGCCGAGGAACACGGTATACCGGTTTATCAGCCTGTGACATTGAAAGACGGTGCATTTGAAGAAGAACTCAAACGTCTTGACCCGGAAATGATAATAGTTGCGGCTTACGGAAAGATACTCCCCAGCTACATACTTGATTATCCCAAGCACGGCTGTATTAATGCACACGGTTCCATACTTCCGAAATACAGAGGTGCCGCTCCTATCCAACGTGCGATAATTGACGGCGAAAAAACAACGGGAATCACCGCCATGTACATGGCACAAGGTCTTGATACAGGTGATATGATAAAGGTGTATCCCTGCGATATAACTGCGGATGATAATTTCGGTACACTTCATGACAAGCTGGCAGAACTTGCGGGAGAAGCAATGTGTGATGTTATCGACATGGCTGAAAACGGAACTATTTCCGCAATTTCGCAGGATGATTCACTTTCAACCTATGCCGCAAAAATAGAAAAAGAAGATACGATAGTTGATTTTTCAAAGAATGCGGAGACTGTCGTTGACCTTGTAAGAGGACTTTCACCCGCTCCCCTTGCACAGACTAGAACTCCCGACGGAAAGCTCCTCAAGCTCACATCCGCACATATAACGGATCACAAAAATACCGAGATCTGCGGAGAGGTTGTTTATCTTTCTGATAAGGGAGAGGGAGAAATAGTAGTGTCTTGCGGAGATGGCTGTATATCAATTACAGGAGTTGTTCCCGAAGGCAAAAAGCCAATGAAAAGTGCAGACTATATAAGAGGCAGACGTATTTCTGTTGGAGATATTCTGAAATACTGAGAGGTAAAGCCATGCCCGGATATTATTATGGTATAGATTATACCTATATTGTGTTCGTACTGCCCGCTCTCATTTTCGCATTGTGGGCACAGTTTAATGTTAAAACGACATTTTCAAAGTATTCACGTGTTCCGTCAGACCGAGGAATGAGCGGATACGATGCCGCACGCCTTATTCTCGATAAAAACGGACTTTATCACGTAAGAATAGAGCAGGTTGCTGGTGAGCTTACTGACCACTACGACCCACGGGATAATGTCATACGATTGTCGAGTTCGGTATATGGTGCAAGAACGGCATCGGCTGTCGGAGTTGCGGCCCATGAAGCAGGCCACGCAGTACAGTACGCACAAAATTATTATCCGATAAAGCTCCGTTCAGCGATAATACCGGTAACAAATCTTGCTTCAAAGGCCGCACTTCCGATGTTCATAATAGGAATAGCATTGTCATTCTCAACACTCGCATACGTAGGAGTTATTCTTTTCGGTGCATCGGTAGTGTTTCAGCTTGTTACACTTCCGGTTGAGTTCAATGCAAGCTCAAGAGCGATTCACGCCCTTTCAGATTCAGGTATGAGCAGTGATGGAGTTCTGGCGGCAAGAAAGGTTCTGACTGCTGCGGCTTTGACCTATGTTGCGGCACTTGCTTCGGCAATAGGTAACTTCCTCAGACTTTTGACAATAGCAAAACGAAACGACAGAGACAGATGACAAATAAAACAAGTACAAATCCGAGACGTGCCGCACTTGAATCACTGATAAAAATTGAGGAAAGCGGCAGATATTCAAATCTCGAAATAGATTCTACACTCGAAAAAAGCGAAATGAGCGAGACTGACCGAGGACTTTATACAAGACTTGTGTATGGCGTTACCGAAAAAAGGCTCACTCTCGATTATATAATCTCACTGTATTCCAAAAGGGATACAAAGGAGCTTGACCGTGATGTCCTGACGGCAATACGACTTGGTATATACCAGATGCACTTCATGGATAAAATTCCCGATCATTCTGCGGTGAATGAGTCTGTATCGCTGGTTTCAAGAGCTAAATCGGGATACGTAAATGCGGTTCTTCGTTCTTATATCCGTGGAGGAAAAAAGCTGACTCCACCTGAAAACGAGGAGGAACGCCTTGAAGTAATGTATTCCGTTCCACGTGAGATATGCAGGATATATAAAAAGGCCTGCCCCGACCACATGGATGAGCTTCTTGAAGCAATGAATCGTGAACCGCATATCGCACTTCGCATGAACCGACTTAAAAATCCCACATTGCCTGACGGATGTACCGTTTCAGATAAAGCACGTGATATCGCACTCACTAAAACTATGAGCAGTGAGATACGTGATGGTATACGTGACGGAATGTGGTTCGTACAGGACGAGGCTTCAAGAATAACTTCACTTGCTGTCGGAGCAAAACCGGGCGAAACTGTGGTAGATACCTGTTCGTGTCCCGGCGGAAAGAGTTTCTCTATGGCGATAGATATGGAGAACAATGGAGAGGTATATTCCTTTGATCTTCATAAAAATAAGCTCTCTCTCCTTGATAAGGGTGCAGAAAGACTTGGCATAAACATAATCCGAAGTGAAGCAAGAGATGCACGTACTCCTAAAGAAGAGCTTATAGGACGTGCTGACCGTGTGCTTTGTGATGCACCATGTTCAGGACTCGGAGTTATCGCCAAAAAGCCTGAAATACGATACAAAAACATAGCAGATATCGAAAAGCTCCCGAAAATCCAGCTTGATGTGCTGAAAGGGGCTGCGGAATACGTTAAAGTCGGCGGTGTACTGGTTTACTCTACCTGTACTATCAATCCAGACGAAAACGAGAACGTAGTCAGAGCTTTTCTTGAATCCAACGACAGCTTCAAGCTCGATGAAAACGAATACTTATGCGGCGGAATGCGTACATTTTTCCCCCACGTGGATGGATGCGATGGATTTTTTGCCGCACGTATGATAAGAATAAAGTAAATTTTGGAAAATTCAAATGAATGATATGACAACAAGACCCGATATAATGTCAATGACTGCGGAGGAACTTATTCCGGTCGTTGAGATGCTCGGTGAGAAAAAATTTCGTGCAGGACAGCTTTTTACATGGATGTCACGTGGAGAAGAAATAGACGGGATGAACAACCTTCCGAAAGTCTTCCGTGAAAAGCTAAAGACCGAATGCGATTACAGACTCCCGAAAATAGTCGAAAAGTATGTATCAAAAATTGACGGTACGATTAAATATCTCTTTTCGCTCGTTGACGGAGAATGTGTAGAATCGGTTTTCATGCATTATGAACATGGCACAAGCCTTTGCGTTTCGTCTCAGGCAGGATGTGCAATGGGATGCAAGTTCTGTGCTTCGACCTTAAACGGCAGAGTACGTAACCTTACACCGTCGGAAATACTCGGTCAGGTGGCAGTCGTAACTCACGATACAGGAGAAAGAGTTGACAGTATCGTTATGATGGGAATCGGTGAACCACTCGATAACTATGACAATGTAATTAAGTTCCTCCACCTTGTTTCCGACCCGAACGGACTTGGACTCGGACTCAGACACATCTCGCTTTCAACCTGCGGACTTGCTCCCAGAGTAAAACGACTTGCAGATGAGGGACTTCCCGTAACTCTTTCCGTGTCGCTCCATGCTTCTGATGACAAAACGAGAAGTGAGCTTATGCCGGTAAACAATCGCTATAATATCGCAGAGCTTATGGAAGTCTGCCGTTATTACTTCGCAAAGACAGGACGCAGAGTTTCCTTTGAATATACCCTCATAGCAGGAAAAAACGATAATGAACAGGATGCGGAAAAGCTGGCTTCTGTTATCAAAAACGGAATGAAAGCACCATCTCATGTAAATCTCATCATGTTGAATGAGGTAAGCGAAACCGGACTGAAAACTCCCGCAAGAGAAAGAGCCAGAGCATTTGCCGACGCTCTCGGAAAAAGAGGAGTAAACGCAACGATAAGACGCAGGCTTGGTTCGGATATAAATGCTTCATGCGGTCAGCTCAGATTGAAGCGACTCGAAAAAGAATCGGCTGATGAAATTAAATAAATAAGGCAGAATAATTTAAATTTCTGTACTATAATAAAATTCAAGTTAAAAAACGTACCCCACATCATTCGCAAGGGAGAAAATTATGTTATTTTACGGTAAGACAGATGTAGGCAGAAGACGTGCCGTTAATCAGGACAACTTTATAATAAAGAAATATTCACCCGACGTACTTCTTGCCGTAGTGTGTGACGGTATGGGAGGTGCAAACGGCGGAAATGTTGCCTCGACCCTTGCTGCTGAGACATTCGCCGCTCGTGTTGACGAATATGAGCAGAAGCACAGGGAATTTTTCGGAATGAGCGAAGAAGATATTCTCGACCTTTTATCCGATGCGGCAACAGAAGCTAACCGTGCCGTATATCGCCGTGCATCCGGAGATGTATCACTTTCCGGAATGGGAACTACTCTCGTCGGCTGCATAATCTCAGGTGAACACGCTTATGTAGTAAATGTCGGAGACAGCAGACTTTACGTTGTTTCAGGCGATGATATAACTCAGGTCACACACGACCATTCATATGTACAGTATTTTATAGACCAGGGCAAAATGACGGTTGAGGAAGCTAAAAAATCACGTAACAAGAACCTTATTACACGTGCGGTAGGTATAGAAAAAACGGTCGGTGCAGACCTTTTTACCCATGCAATGCCTACGGGAAGCTGTGCGGTTCTTTGTTCCGACGGACTTTCAAACCTTGTTGACCCTGAAGAAATTACAGGTATCGTAAGAGATATAAAAAGCTCTGAAGATATCGAAAAAGCGTGCGGTGAGCTTATTGATGAAGCAAACAGACGCGGTGGAAATGACAATATTACAGCAGTCCTCTTGTCTGTTTGATTTCGGAGAACTCACACTATGATGGAATTATATGAAAAATATGTCGGGCTTGTATTCGATGATCGTTATCGGATAGAGCGTGTCATAGGTATAGGTGGTATGGCTATTGTTTTCAAGGCTACCGACCTGCTTATGAGACGTGTCGTTGCGGTAAAAATACTCAAGGACGAAATATCCGAGGACGAGCAGAGTGTAAAGCGATTTGAAAACGAGTCCCGTGCGGTATCAATGCTCTCTCATCAGAATATTGTAAACGTGTACGACGTTTCAATAAGAGAGAACATCAAGTATATCGTAATGGAATTTGTTGAGGGTATTACTCTCAAAAACTACATGGAGCATAGAGAAATACTGAACCTCCGTGAGATAATCAGCTATACAACTCAGATACTGCGAGCTCTTGATCACGCACATAAAAAGGGAATAATACACCGTGATATAAAACCGCAGAATATAATGCTTCTGAAAAACGGCGTTATCAAGGTGATGGATTTCGGTATTGCAAAACTTCCTAACGCCGAAACCATTACCATGACAGATAAGGCTATCGGAACCGTGTATTATATCAGCCCCGAACAGGTAACCGGCGGAGATATAGACGCACGAAGCGATATCTATTCCCTTGGTGCAATGATGTATGAAATGGCAACAGGTTCGCTTCCGTTTACAGCGGAGACTCCTGTTTCAGTCGCACTCATGCAGGTGAACGACAATCCGACACCACCACGTGAAGTGAATCCGCATATTCCGCTTGGACTTGAGCAGATAATCATGCGTGCTATGGAAAAATCTCCCGAAGAGAGATACCAGAGTGCGGAAGAAATGCTCGGACAACTCCTGAAGCTCAGAGAAAACCCAAAAATCATATTCAAAGAGAACAAAAAGGATAAATCAAGACAGTTCGTTAGGGATAGCGGTAAAGCACCGAAACGTAAAACCAGCCGTTCCATGTTCCCGATAATCATGGGAGTTACACTTGCGTTTATCATTACCGCAGGCATTTCGGGATATTATCTCATTGACCGACTTTTTATCAACGGAACAGCGAACAGCTATATTGAAATTCCGGTAGAAACCTTTGCAGATGGCTATTATTCGACAGAACTTGAGGAATGGTTTGCAAAAAGTGAACGATATACCCTTGCGGAAGTCGTGTATGAATATAGCCCGACTATCGAAAAAGGTAAGATAATCTCACAGGAACCCGGTGCAAATGAGGTTAAGAAAATACTCCCCGGCAAGCAGAAATGTGATATAAAGCTCACGGTCAGCCTGGGAGAAAAAACGATAACCATTGATGACTATACTTCAATAGACTACCGTACAGTAGATGCGGCTCTCCGTAAAGAAGGACTGAAAGTATCTCTCGAATATGTCGCAAGTGACGTATACGAGATTGGACGTGTTGTAAGAACCGAACCTGTGGCAGGAACTGTTGTGGTCGAGGGAGACAGCGTTAAGATATTCGTAAGCCAGGGCGTTGATGTAGTTAAAACTATGGTTCCCAATTTTGTAGGACTCAGCGAAGCTCAGACACTGATAAGACTTATGGAATATGACCTGAGTATCGGTAAGGTAACTTATGTTAGATCCGATATGACGGCAGGCTCAGTCGTCGAGCAGAGTGTTACTGCATGGCTTGAAGTACCGCAGTATTCCGAGATAGACTTCAAGGTGAGCGGTGGTGCTTCATATTCGGGTGACGGAACAACGATACCCACTGATAAGGATATGAATTATGTTCCCGAAACAGAGCCTGAAACTGAACCCGAACCTGATTACGATAATAACGATGACTCGTATTACGATGAAACTAATTCCGACAGCGATGAGGACGACTGGTTTATGAACGGTTTCGGACTTGTCTCAAACGGAGGAAATCTTTTCAAAGGCCCTGATAGATGAATAAAGAAAGTTACAGAGGTATCATAACCCGTGGAGTCGGCGGACTTTATGGGGTAAGGATAAAAACAGAAGACGGATATGAGGACGAAGAGGTTCTTTGCCGTGCCAGAGGTGCGTTTCGTCATGAACAAATGACCCCAACGGTCGGTGATGATGTCATGATAAAGCCTGCATCGGATGAGATAGCAGAGGAGCTTTCTCATGACGGTCATAAGAAGAAAAGCGGAAAAAACGACGTTCAGGTAGATTTTGTCATAGATGATATTCTTCCAAGACGAAGTATAATGATACGTCCCGCACTCTCAAACCTCGATTACCTTTTTGCAGTTATTCCCGCAGCTTCTCCCGAACCGGATCTTCTGACTGCCGATAAACTTACGGTAATTGCAGAAAATTACGGTATCGAAACAGTAGTTGTAATAAATAAAGCTGACCTTGCACCGGACAGAGCGGAGGAGATAGCACAGATATACCGCCTTGCAGGATATGCAGTGTTCAAGCTCAGTGCGTCATCCGGAGAGGGTGTCGGTGAGCTTATGGACTATATCAAATCGGTATCCTCCGAAAAGGGTGGCAGAGAGCATATCAGCGGAGCCTTTGCAGGGGTATCGGGAGCAGGAAAATCCACTCTTATGACAGCACTTTTCCCACACCTGAAACTTGCATCCGGAAAGGTCAGCAGAAAGACCGAAAGAGGTCGTCATACCACACGTCATGTTGAGCTTTATCCAATAGAGCTTGACGGAAATACGTTCTGGCTTGCCGATACACCCGGTTTTTCAATGCTTGACTTCACAAGATTCAACTTCTTCCCGTATGATGAGCTTGCATCCAGCTTCCGTGAGTTTGATGATTGCATAGGAGAATGCAAATTTACCAAATGTACCCATTTGAGAGAAGAGGGATGTGCGGTAATAGCAAAAATGAATGACGGAAAAATATCACCTTCGAGACATGACAGTTATATAAGAATATATGAAGAGCAAAGGAGTGTGCCTGAATGGAAAAGACGATGAATGATATTAAGACAGCTCTTGTAATAACCGGCGGATATTGCAATATCGAGCTTGCTGCGACAATGCTTCCGGAGTCAGTAGATCTTACGATTGCAGCTGACAGCGGATATGCTACCGCCCAAAAGCTCGGAATAACACCTGACATAACAATGGGAGATTTTGATTCATATAAGGACAGCCTCCCACCAGAAATGGATACTCTGCGTGTTGCCTGCGAGAAAGACGTGACCGATACAATGCTTGCCTGCGAATATGCAAAGGATAACGGATGTCGGTTCATTACCATAGTCGGCGGTACAGGCGGAAGAATAGACCACTCTATCTCAAACGTGTTCTACCTTGAGGATCTTCGTCGTCAAGGAATACGTGTAAAGCTCACCGATGGTGAAAATACAGTTCAGGTGGTTCTTGACGAAACAGTTACAGTTAAAGCGGATGGCGGTTACTTCTCAATATTCGCACTTGATAAATGTGTAGTTACGGAATACGGCTGTAAATATCCGCTTACTAACGCTACACTTGTAAGACAAAGACCGTATGCAGTCAGCAATGAAGTTGCAGGAGACCATGCCGTTATAAAAATTGAAGGTGCGGCACTTCTTGTAACCAGCAAACGGTAACGAAAAAATGACCTCCGAATATAATGCTAATGAGAATAGGAGGTCAGATATGAAAGTTGTTGTCTGGAAAAGTCCACGCTTTGTATCTCCGATTCTGAAGAAAATGTTCGGATTCGGAAAAACAAACAAATAAAACCATACCCGAAAGATGCATTCAACGTACCTTTCGGGTATTTTTTGTGTCAATTCAAGGATTTCGGGAATAATAATTCAGCGGAGCTATCCGTAATTTTTGATATATGCGAGGTTAGCGTGAAAAAAGAAGAAAACGTCAGCGTAAACGAAAAAAATAACTCTACGGTAGAATTACTCTCGGAGATGTACCGCAACGTGACTATGGGCAGCGAAAATTTGCTTTCAGTTATCCCGATGATAAAGAATAAATTCCTGTTGTCAAACGTCACAAATCAGCTGGAAGAATATGCAGCGTATACTCGTGAGACCGAAAAACAGCTCAAAAAGCATTCAGTAGATCCGAAAGAACCGACACTTATGAAAAAACTCATGTCAAAAGGAGGAATTGCTGTGAATACAATGTTCGATTCGTCAGACTCACATATTGCGGAGATGATTGAAAAAGGCACGAGAATGGGTATGGAATCGCTTGCGAAAAAACGTGACGAGCTTGCAGAAAGCGGATGTGACAATGATTCTTTAAGACTTTGCGGTGATATTGAGTCATTTGAAAGACGTGAAGTAAAGCGTATCTGGGAGTATATCGTGTGAAGTTAAATAATTAATCTTGTCAGTGCTACTTGAAATTTTCGCACGGCTCATGTATAATGTAGCCAACTACTATACATGGAGGCTGCAATAATGTCAGAAAACAATAAGAACTGCTACCTGTTTGTGCATTTCAGAGAAAAATCAACACCTGATGGAGAACAGGTATATTTCGGACTCAGCCGTGACGGATATCACTGGGAAGAAGTATATGGTGGAAAACCTGTCCTTTGGGCAATGCATGGTGATTTCGGTGTACGTGACTGTGCAATTGCAAGATACGGAGATAACAAATTCGTAATTGCCGCAACCGACCTCAGCTTGGCATACGGTATGAGAAATAAGTATCAGAACGACTGGGGCAAAATCACATTAACCGGAAGCGATAACCTTGCATTCTGGTATTCCGATGACCTTGTTCATTGGTCGGAACAGACACTCATTCCGTTCGGTAAGGGTGAAATGGGATGCAGATGGGCTCCCGATATCACCTACGACAGAAAGCATGACGACTATATCATTCACTTCTCAGCATCGCATAAGTCTAATGACTACGGTCCGAAGGCTATATACTATTCACGTACAAAGGATTTCAAGACCTTTACCGACCCCGAACTCCTTTACCAGTATGAGGATGGTGAAGTTATCGACTCCGCAATATATGAGGAAGACGGAGTTTACTACCTCTTCGTAAAAGCAGGTGGACCCAGCCGTAATATTATGCTTCGTTCAACAGAGCTTCTCGGACCTTACGAAAGAATGCATGAGTTCGATGAAGAGATAGGTCGTTACCAGCCCAATCTCTATGAAGCGGCAGCAGTATACAAGTTGAACGATGGCAAGTATGCTCTCATGCTCGACTACTACGGAGTTCGTGGAAAGGGACAAGGCTATGTTCCGTTCGTAAGTGAGGATATAACAAAGGGTGTATTCCTCAGAGCGGATAAGGATTTCTCATTCCCCTATGGCTTCAAGCACGGTACAGTTCTCCCGATAACAGAGGAAGAATACGAAAGAATCAAGACATTCGATTTTGATCCGGACTAATTAAAAAAATAACGGCTTTGATGTCCGATACTATTTACACGTAAGATAAAGTGGTACTCGGATAAATATCAAAGCCGTTTTATTTTATATCACATGAATTTTGTGTGATTTGTTGTAAAAAACCGTGAAATAGTGTATAATATGAAAAAACAGATGTCAATTGTCAATTTTTAAGTACAAGCACAGGAGTTAATATGGAGTATCGAATGATAGATACGGCAAAATGGGGAAGATATGAATCGTTCAGACACTTTTATGATGAGGTGCCATGCTCCGTTTTTATGTGTGACGATATAGATGTTACGGAGCTTTACGATTGCTGTAAGAAAAATTCGAGGTCTTTTTATCTGACAGTGCTGTACGCAGTAGCTACGGTTATAAACAGGCATGATGAATTTAAAATGAAAGCGGTAGATTCACCTGAATATCCGTATCCGATGCCTGCCATGTATGACAGCGTTAATATTTCGCATAATATTTTCGATGAGGAAAACGAGAGCTACATTCCCGTATTTACTTTATATAAAGCGGATTACGATGAGTTCTGCCGCAACTGTCATGATGATATTGAAAGGGCAAAGCGTGCCAAAGTAAAGTACGTTCCATGTGGTGAAAATGTATTTGAGGCCTCGTGTGTTCCGTGGAGACATTTTACTTCTGTCGGCGTTGAATCGGAAATGTATTCGTTGCTTCCTATGGTCTGCTGGGGAAAGTTCCGTGAGCTTGGTGGAGGTCGTATGTTGCCGTTGTCTATACAAGTCAATCATGCATCGGCTGACGGATTCCATCTTGCACGGTTTCTTAATGAAACAGAGGAGCTTTGTCATCAGCTTACAGGCATTATTTGAGCGGAGGAAAACATGAATAATACAAATGAATTTGATATAGCGATAATCGGTGGAGGTCCCGCAGGATATACAGCCGCAATTTACGCCGGAAGAGCAGGATATACCTCAATAGTGTTTGAAAAAATGTCTCCGGGCGGACAAATGGGTATAACCTCATGTATAGAAAACTATCCGGGATATCCTGAAATAGACGGCTTTTCACTTACGGAAAAAATGATGAAGCAGGCGAAAAAGTTCGGTGCAGTAATGAAAAGTGAAGAGGTAATAGAAACTGAGCTTGACGGAAATATAAAGACTGTCAGAACAAAGCGTAACGAATACAAGGTAAGAGCGGTCATAATAGCAACAGGAGCAAAGCCGAGATATCTCAACGTAAACGGTGAACGTGAATTTACAGGACGTGGAGTTTCATACTGTGCTTCATGTGACGGGATGTTCTATAAAAATAAAACTGTTGTAGTGAACGGTGGTGGAGATACTGCTATTGAAGATGCGTTGTACCTTTCGAATATCTGCGAAAAGGTAATACTTGTACACAGACGTGATGAATTTCGTGCCTCGCCTCATGGAGTTGAAAAGCTCAGACAAAAAGAAAACGTCGAGACTGTCATGAATACAACGGTAGAAGAAATAATCGGCGAAAAGTCTGTTGAAAGAGTAAGACTAAGAAACAAGCTCACAGGTGAAGAAAAAATCGTCACGTGCAACGGAATATTTATTGCAGTAGGACGTATTCCCGATACAGATGTGTTTGCAGGTCAGCTTGAGCTTGATAAAAACGGCTATATCGTAGCAGGTGAAGATTGCAAAACCTCTCTTGAAGGGGTTTACGTTGCGGGAGATGTAAGAACAAAGGCTCTGCGACAGATAGTAACAGCCTGCTCGGACGGTGCGTGTGCAATAAGATCAGCTGAAGAATGGCTTAATACTGAAAGATAATAGGTGAAAATATGAAACACGGATTTGTAACTCTTGCGGCAGGTGTGCCTGAAGTATCGGTAGCCGCACCGTCAAAAAATGCAGCGTCAATATGCAGTCTTATAGATGAAGCGTGCGAAAAAAATGCCGCTGTCCTGACTCTTCCCGAACTTTGCATTACAGGGTATACCTGCGGAGACCTTTTTATGACTGATTCACTTATAAAAAGTGCGGAAAATGCTCTCTCCGAGGTTATCGCTCATACAAAGGGAAAGAAGATACTCGTTTTTGTCGGAGTTCCCGTTTTGGCTTTCGGAAAGCTCTATAACTGTGCCGCAGCGATATCCGACGGTCAGCTCCTTGGACTTGTGCCAAAGAAAAATATACCGAATTACTCTGAGTTTTACGAGATGCGTCATTTTACCAATGCTCCTGAAACTACAAAAACTGTACGCTTCTGTGGTCATGATGTTCCATTTGGAGTAGAACAGCTCTTTGTCTGCCGTGAAATGCCGTCTCTTAAAGTCGCTGCCGAAATATGTGAGGATATGTGGGTAGCGGAACAGCCCGCATTAAATCATACAGGTGCGGGAGCTACTGTTGTTGTTAACCTTTCCGCCTCAAACGAGACAATAGGCAAGGACGAATATCGAAAAATGCTCGTCTCTATGACCTCGGCAAAACTTCTTTGTGCATATGTTTACTCCGATGCAGGAGACGGAGAATCAACTACAGACATAGTTTTCTCCGGACATTCAATGATTGCGGATAACGGAAGAATAATTGCGGAATCACATCCGTTTGAAGGGGAATTTGGTAAAAGCCGACTCATAACCGCAGTTTGTGATATCTCCCATCTTGAACACGACAGACGTAAAATGAATACCGTGAAGCCTGATAAGAGCGAGAGCTACACTGTGAGTGAGTTCTCACTTGACATAAAGAACTGCGATATTCGTGGAACAATAGATTCGCTTCCGTTCATTCCAAAGGGCAACGATAACAAAAAAACGACCTGCTCCAGAATTACTGATATTCAGGCAACAGGTCTTTCAAAAAGAATACGTGCATCCCATGCAAAGGGCTGTGTAGTTGCTCTTTCAGGTGGACTTGACTCAACACTTGCACTTCTTGTAACTGCAAAGGCGTTCGATATGCTCGGAATGAGTCATAGCTCCATTACAACAGTGACAATGCCGTGCTTTGGTACGACATCAAGAACACGTTCAAACGCTGAAATAATGGCAAATGAGCTTGAAACCTCATTCCGCTGTATTGATATAAAAGAAGCGGTTGACATTCACTTCCGTGATATAGGTCATGACCCGACAAACCTCTCCGTAGTTTACGAAAACTCACAGGCAAGAGAGAGAACTCAGATAATCATGGATATGGCAAACGCAGACGGAAGCCTTGTAATAGGTACAGGAGACCTCTCTGAGCTTGCACTTGGCTGGGCTACCTACAATGGCGACCATATGTCAAACTATGGCGTTAACGGAGGTATTCCGAAAACACTCGTCCGTCATATCGTGTCGTATTTTGCCGATGAAGCTGAAGAAAACGGAAAAAACGCACTTGCTGAGGTTCTGAGAGATGTTCTTGCAACACCGGTAAGCCCAGAACTTCTTCCGGCAAAGGATGGAGAGATAGCACAAAAAACCGAAGATATAGTAGGTCCGTATGACCTTCACGACTTCTTTCTCTATCGCTTTGTAAGATGGGGAGAAACACCCGAAAAAATTATGCGTGTCGCTGAATCCGCTTTTGACGGTCAGTATGACAGCGAAACAATAAAAAAATGGCTCAATACCTTCATGCGTCGCTTCTATACACAGCAGTTCAAGAGAAGTGCATTGCCGGACGGTCCCAAAGTTGGCTCTGTTGCACTTTCTCCGAGAGGGGATTGGAGAATGCCCTCCGATGCTGACGGTTCTGAAATGAAAATATAACTTTAGGAGATTCAAAATGAAACTTGGAATAATCGCCGCTATGGAAAAAGAAGCGGATAATATAATCGCAGCAATGACCGACACAAAGACCGAGACATACGGCGGAATCAAATATACATCAGGTAAGATAGACGGCAATGACGTAGTTTGTGCGGTATGCGGTATCGGAAAAGTGTTTGCGGCAATGTGTACCCAGATAATGGCGGTAATGTATAAACCGCAGTATATAGTAAACTCAGGTATCGCAGGCACCCTTACACGTGAGCTTTCAATAGGCGATGTTGCGATATCTACCGATGCCGTTCAGTATGACATGGATACATCCGCAATGGGAGACCCCGTAGGACTTGTATCGGGAATAAACGTGATAAAATTCCCTGCATCTGCTGAACTTGGGCAGAAAATTGCCTCAATTGCTTCCGAGCTTGGTGTAAAGACACACTTCGGAACAATTGCGACAGGTGACAGATTTGTTGGAGACAGCGAAACCAAAAATAAAATCGTTGAAATGTTTGATGGAGTTGCGTGTGAAATGGAGGGCGGTGCCGTTGCTCATGTTTGCTACGTGAATAAAATACCGTTCTGCATAATCCGTGCAATTTCAGACTCCGCAGACGGTGGTGCTGGTGAAGATTATCCCACATTCGCAAAGAAAAGTGCCGATATTTCAGCAAGCATCGCAGTAAGACTTGCAAAAGAACTTTAATCATCCAAAAGGAGAACTAAAATGAAGAAATACAACAGCTTTACACCTCGTGAGCTTAAGCCGAGTGGATGGCTCAGACGTCAGCTTGAAATTCAGGCTGAAGGACTTTCGGGGAATCTCGACAAGATTTGGCCCGATATCCGTGACAGCAGATGGATAGGCGGAAACTGCGAGGGCTGGGAAAGAGTACCGTATTGGCTTGACGGATTCGTACCGCTTGCATACATTCTCGAAGATGAGGATATGATAGCACGTGTTAAGAAGTACATAGACGGTATCATTTCCGGTCAGTGTGAAGATGGTTGGCTTTGCCCCTGCACACTTGAAGAAAGAGCCGACTACGATATGTGGGCATTGTTCCTCATTGATAAGGTGCTTATGCTGTATTACGACTGCTCAGGTGACGAAAGAATACCGCAGGTCGTATATGCTTCACTGAAAAACCTTGCCGAGCATATCAAGGCTCATCCTATTATGAGATGGGGTCAGACCAGATGGTTCGAGTGCCTTATTCCGATAATTGCACTTTATGATATTTATCCCGAACAGTGGCTTATTGAGCTTGGACGTGAGCTGAAAAAGCAGGGTACGGATTATAAAAAGATAATTGAAAATCCTGCATATAAAACTCCTATCAACGCATGGCTTTGGGATACACATGTAGTAAACATGGGTATGGCACTTAAAGAGGGTGCTCTTTCGTCAATGTTTGAGGATGACGGACGTGATGACAGCTTCTCAGAAGAGCTTCTTCAGTATCTCTTTAAGTATCATGGTAATGCCGTTGGTCACTTTACAGGGGACGAATGTCTGTCAGGTATTTCTCCGAGCCAGGGAACAGAGCTTTGTGGCGTAGTTGAGGCTATGTACTCATATGAAGTTCTTTTCGGAATTACAGGTAAGGGAAAATGGGCGGACAGACTTGAGGTTCTCTGCTATAATGCACTTCCTGCAACAATAACTCCCGATATGTGGGGACATCAGTACTGCCAGCAGACAAACCAGGTCGCAGTAGTAAGAAATCCCGACAAGCATAAGATATACAGAACAAATAACGGTGAATCGGGTCTGTACGGACTTGAGCCTAACTTCGGATGCTGTACAGCTAACTTCAATCAGGGATTCCCGAAATTCGCACTTTCTACATTCATGAAAGCCGAAAATGAAATCGTAGTTTGTGCAATCGCTCCCGCAATCCTTGATACAGAAATGAATGGCGTACACGTTAAGGTTGACTCCGATACACTTTATCCGTTCGGTGACAGCGTAGATTATATAGTTACTGCTGACGGAGAGACAGAATTTACCCTCACACTCAGAGTACCGTCATATGCAGTATCGGCAAAGATAGACGGAGTTGAATATAAAGCAGGCGAAAACGTAGAGCTTACCAGAAAATGGAGCGGCAAGAGTGTTATTACCGTAGAATTTGCATTCAAGCCTGAATTTGAACTTCGTCCCACAGGAATGTATACACTCCGTCGTGGACCTATCGTATATGCACTCAAGATAGGTGAAGAAAAGACCATGCTCGAATACGAAAGAGATGGCGTTGTTCGTAAATTCCCGTACTGTGACTGGGAGGTAAGACCCACAACAGAATGGCAGTATGCGTTTGCATCTGAAGATGTAGTATTCCACTCCGAAAACAAAGTCGGAAATTACATTTTTGAACCTGAGGACGCACCATGCTGGTTTGAAGTTCCGGTATATCATATTGACTGGGGCTTTGAGGATGGTTTTGGCTATACCGCACGTCATGAACCTCGTTCAACTCTCCCTATTGACCGCAAGATAACCACAGTTAAGTTTATTCCCTATGGTTCTACAAACATAAGACTTACGGAGCTTCCTTTTGCTAACGTAAGATAAAAAAATATAAAGGAAAGGTATTTATCATGGAACACAAACTCGGAATTATCGGTTTTGGCGGCATGGCTGAATATCATTACAACACCGTGCAGCGTCAGGATATCGGAATAAAGCCCGTTGCTGTATTCGATGTCCGTGAGGAAAGACGTGAAAGAGCAGTCTCACTCGGAATGAAAGCGTACGATGATGTTGAAGAATTTTTCAAGGACGGCGGTTTTGACCTCGTGCTTGTAGCAACATCAAATAACCATCACGCACGTTACGCTTGCCTTGCAATGGAGCATGGATATAACGTAATATGCGAAAAGCCCGCAGCAATGAATGCAGATGAAGTAAGAAAGATGATCGCTACATCCGAAGTTACAGGAAAATTCTTCACAATTCACCAGAACAGAAGATTTGACCGTGACTTCCGTATCATCAAGGAAGCCATTGATAAGGGTCTTGTAGGTACTCCATATGTTATCGAATCCCGTATAATGAATAAGGACGGAACCGGCTGTCGTTATAACTGGAGAGTAATGAAGGACCACGGCGGTGGAATGCTCCCCGACTGGGGTGTACATATGATAGACCAGATACTCTGGCTTAACAATGACAAAAAGGTTGAATCTGTTTATGCCTGCCTCCACAATATCGCTTCCCCCGACGACTGCGATGACTACTCTAAGCTCATTATAAAGTTTGAGGGCGGACTTGTAGCACAGGTTGAGGTAGTTACATATTCACCGGTAGTTCTTCCCAGATGGATAGTAGAGGGTGACCGTGGCGGTGCAATAATGCAGACTATGGATGATCCCACAGCAAAGGTTCGCTACATTGGAAAAGAACATTATCACGGAAACACAGCTGCCGCATATAACGACAATGACTGGTATACACGTGAGCAGAATATCAGAGAGATAGACGAATTTGTTGAAACAGAGATTAGCGACAGCGGTCTTGACTGCGACTGGGGTTCATACTACAAGAATATTGTAAATGTGCTTGACGGAAAAGAAGAGCTTCTCGTTAAACCGAATGAAGTTCTCCGTTGCATGAAGGTAATTGATGCAGCGTATGAATCCGATAAGTATAACAAGGTAGTTATTCTTTAATAACAATGGCAGGGTAGAGCGTTTCTATCCTGCTTTTTTTGTTATCATTTGCCCGTGACTTGAATATAATTATTTTTGTAATGTGTATTTCTCCATTGACAATACATTAATATTGTTGTATAATTAAGTTGTAATAGGTGTAATTATATAGTTAATTGCAAATAACTGCTTCGTGAAAGGATCAGCGTGTATCATGAAAAATACTGTAAAAGCTCTGTCGTTTATCCTGACGGCAGTAACTCTTATGTCTTCTGCTGCCACTATGGCTTCAGCAGGCAATATTTGGAAAAATGAGGATATGCTCGGCAATGCTCCGTCCGCTTGCACCGAGACTGTAAAAAAGGATACTTCATCTTTAAAGCACCACTTCCTCGGCTCTGTTACCGAAACTTCTGCTAAGAAAAATAACGGTTCAGGTCTCTTTGTTCAGAAGGCTGACGACAACAAGTGCAACGTATTTGAAGAAAAATGTATATTCAATAAGCCCTGCGGACTGTACGGTGCGAAATACTACACCAAGGCAGATGCTCAGGCTGCTATCGAGGAATATTTCAAGGCAAATACCTATGATATCTACATGACAGAGGGACAGTCAAAGACATTTTGTGAAGATGCGTACTTCTATTCAGACACTCCCGATGTTGCATACTATGATTACAGAAACGGAACTATCGTAGCTGAGGGTAACGGCTCCGCTGAGGTATACGTTTATACAAAGGGCGGTGTTCCGTTCTTCAAGCTCAACGTATATGTTTCAAGAAAGTTCTCAAACACAAAGGAAAATCCTACTCTCACAGTAACTCCCGATGAATGGAGACTTGACGTTGGCGAAAAGACAGGATTCACTGTAACATCCTCCGACGGCAAGGAATATGACGATATCGTTCTCTCCGTAAAGCTCGGTGCAAAGAGAGTTGAACTTACACAGGTAACAAATGAGCTTACCGCTAAGAAAAACGGTGCTGTTGTTGTTTATGCTTACAGCAAGTCTAACCCCGATATCTGCGGTGAAACTATCCTCTATATCGGTCAGTATGAATATATGATTCGTGAGGGTTGCTGGAATTACGATAAGGATTGCATTAAGGTAAACGATTGGTATTGCGGTTGGAGCTGTGACTATGACTTCTACTCATGCGTTACCGGTTGGATAAAGAGTGCAGAAGGTATCTTTATTCCTGTTGTAAAGCTCAAGGATGCTGTTGTTGATGACGATGGTACACTCAGAGATACAACTATCGCAACATTCGGTAAGGTTTCATATCTTGACCTGCTCAGAGATGCTTACGGTGACAAGGAGCTTATGGCTTCAATAATCGAAAAGTATAACCTCTATAAGTATGGATTCTGGTTTGAAGATGGTAAGCTCTGCGGAAAAATCGATCCCAGATACTTCTACATGAGCCAGCTTTTCAACTGATTTAACTGAATAAAAAAACTGTCGCAACTGAGCGAAAATCAAACTCAGCTGCGACAGTTTTTTTTGTTTATATGGATTTTTGTGCTTCGTACAAATTACGCATAAGCACACGACATGACTGCGGAACGGCATCACCGAGGTCACAGCCATATTTCAAAAGCTCACGTACATATGTTGACGAAATAGCCAGAAATTCGGGGGATGATGGTATAATGATAGTCTCAAATTCAGGGTCAAATCTTTTCATGATGAGCGAAAGGTCGTATTCATAATCATAATCGACGGCATTTCTTGCACCACGCACGATGAATTTTGCACCGACGTTGTGAATATAGTCCGAGGTAAGTCCACTGAACATATCCGCATGAATATTCGGGCAGCCAAGCTCATCTACCGCAGTTTTCAGCAGAGTCAAACGGTCACTAGGTGAGAACATTCCGCTTTTTTTCTCAGCATTGAATACGATAACGACATAAAGCTCGTCGAATATCTCTGCACTGCGGCGTATAAGGTCAAGATGTCCTGATGTTATCGGGTCAAAGCTCCCCGTTATAACAGCACGTCTCATTATTCTTCCTCAGAATCGTTTTCAGCTTTTGGTCTGAGAAGTGTTATTCTTGTACGACCGTAAAGTGTAGAACGAACAACCTCAAATGAATCTCTAAGGCTTTCATTTCCACCGAAAACGTCGTTCAGTACGTATTCAGCAGCAATTTCTTCATCTTTTCTTGCTCTTGAAGCCTTTTTGGGGATGTCGCAGTCTGTTTCACAAATGATAGAAGCTCCGGGTGCAAAGAGTTCAGCATCACGAAGAGCCTTGAGAGAAGCCGGAAGAAGGCCTGTGTTGTACGGAGGGTCAAGGAATACTATGTCGTACTTTTCTCTCTTAGCCGCACCTCTGATAAAAGAAGTGTAATCGGATGTAGAAATTCTACACTTTTCAAAAAGATGTGTCTTTTTTGCGTTTTCTATGATTATTGCGGTAGCATCACGAGACTGGTCGATTATAGTAGCCTTTGCTGCTCCACGGGAAAGAGCTTCAAGTGCAAGCTGTCCGCAGCCACCGAAAAGGTCAAGAACCTGTCTGCCCTCTATATCGAACTGTATCATCGAAAAGAGTGCTTCTTTTACACGGTCGGAAGTCGGGCGTGTAGCCTCCCCTTCGAGTGTTGCGAGCTTTGTTCCTCTTGCAGAACCTGTGATTATTCTCATATAAATTTCTCCGTTATTGATTTTTAAAGTAGTTGTATATATTTTCGGCGTCATTTTTGTTTATGCCCTGTACGTCACATATATCTTCAAAAGATGCATTTTTCAGTGCAGTCAGTGAGCCGAAATGCGAAAGGAGCAGTTTTGATTTTGCAGGACCTATTCCGTGAATTTTTTCAAGGGACGAGGTTTTCAGCGTTTTACGTTTTGCCTCAGTCATTCTTCCGACAGTGTATCGGTGAACTTCCTCTTGAATCTCGTATAATAGGCGGAACACATCGGGATGGCGTGCAATGTTAAGCTCGTTTTCTTCATCCGTCAGTGTACGTGTCTTGTGATGTTCATCCTTTACCATACCGAATACAGGAATTTCAAGTCCACGCTCGTTCATAAGCTGTCGAATGACCGAAACATGACCTTTACCGCCGTCAAGGAGTATAAGGTCGGGACAATCACTCATTGAGTCGTTTTCCGCACCAATGTGACTCAGTCGTCGTGAGATAGCCTCTGTCATTGATGCATAGTCATCCTGACCATCGGTTGAGCGTATGTTAAAGGTTCGGTATTCGCTTTTTCTCAGCTTTCCGTCAATGGCACACACCATTCCGGCTGTAATATGCTCATCTCCGAGGTTTGAGATATCGTATGCCTCTATTCTTTCGGGGACTACTTCGAGACATAACAGCTGTGCCAGATTTACGAGGGTTTTTTCACGGTCTGAATCATGACGTGACGTATTGGCAGAGTGGTCGGCGGCATCCTTTATAGCCATTGCACAGAGATATTTCGAGGCACCCTTTTTAGGAGTGCGTATTGTAACCTTGCGGCCGGATTTTTCGGTGAGATATTCACAAAGCAGGAGTCTGTCATGCTCCGGAAGCTCAAAAGACAGCAGTATTTCAGCAGGGATATACTCACGTGACTGATACAAAGACATTACGAATGATGAAAGAGGTGAATCTCCGTCATCGTCCGCATTTTCCGCAATTTCGCTTGATAGGGTTATTTCATCCTTGCCGAACATAAAATGCTCACTGTCGGTGATGTATCCGCTTCTGATATAGAATACGGTGGCACAATCTCTGAATCGAACTCCCTCACCCTCAAAGCTCGTCATGTGAAGTCCGATAACATCACATTCAGTGGTAGGATCACCGACAGCCTTTTGTCTTTCACCCAGCTTGCGTAAAGCCTCAATAGCATCACGGCATCTTG
>CAYTLG010000006.1:29918-30930 GCA_964438725.1 uncultured Ruminococcus sp.
CTTCAAACTCAAGCTCGTCAGAGGCACGGAGCATTTTTTCCGTAAGTCCACGTATAACATCCTGTGTTCCACCACGGAGTATCTCAGCCGCTCGTTCTATCGCTTCACGGTATTCTTCCGCAGAAACTTCTCCGGTACAAAGACCCATACAACGACCAATCTGGTAGTAAATACAGGGTCTGTCCTTACCTATATCCTCAGGGAAGTTCTTTTTGCACGTCGGAATACCAAGTGTTCGTTCAAGCTGTGCTATTGTTGTAAATACCGTTGAGGTCGATGAATACGGACCGAAGTACAACGCACCATCGGGAAGTCGCTTTCTCGTCATGGTTATGCGTGGGTACAGCGATTTTACTCCTATTCTGATATACGGATAAGATTTTGCATCCTTGAGACGGATATTGTATTTAGGTGTGTATTGTTTTATAAGACTGTTTTCGAGTGCAAGAGCTTCCATTTCGGTGTCGCAGGTGATAAATCTGAAATCATGCACCGAGGCTGCCATCTGAGTGGTTTTTTCGTCGTGGGCACCATGAAAATACTGTGAAACTCTGTCTCGCAGCGAACGTGATTTTCCGACATAAATGACCTGTCCGTTCTCGTTCTGCATGATGTACACACCGGGAGTACGTGGAAGAGCAGCGGATTTTTCACGAAGCCAGTCGATATTTTTAGAGATTTGAGCCATGTTTTCCGTATAATAAATTGAGCGAGGGCAGAAAACCACCATCGCTCAGCTTACATTAATTTTGCTTTTTAAAAATTATTCGGCGAAGCCTGTGTCGATAAGTGCGGCAAGACCGTCGAGAGCATCCTGTTCATCTGAACCGTCAGCAATAAGAGTGATTGTCATACCCTTAACAATGCCGAGGGAGAGAACGCCGAGTAAGCTCTTAGCATTAACTCTTCTGTCGTCCTTTTCAATCCAAATAGAACTCTTATAGGAGTTCGCTTTCTGAATGAAGAATGTAGCGGGTCTTGCGTGGAGACCAACATTATTCTGTATTGTAAC
>CAYTLG010000007.1:0-30920 GCA_964438725.1 uncultured Ruminococcus sp.
GTACGATGTCTGCGTCCGGCAGGTCGTGCTTGAACTCCGGGTGCATATTGTGTTCGGTCAATATCTCATTGTAAAAGCTTCTATTTTCCATATCCCATACGCTCCCTTATAGTTGAAAGACTGTTTATAAACTTTTCTGCGTCCTCGACAGTGTTGTAGAACGCAAAGCTTGCTCTGACTGTTGCACGGTAGCCGAGATGTTCAAGAAGAGGCTGTGCACAGTGATGACCTGCTCTGATTGCGATATCATCAGAGGCAAATATTTCAGCCACGTCATGCGGATGTACGTCGTCTATCGTGAACGTGATGATTCCGTTATGCTCCTCAGCCTTGTCCGAGCCGATTATGTGGATGTGCGGCATTTCTTTCATCTTATTGAATGCATACGATGATGCTTCAAGCTCGAGCTTATGGATAGTATCAAAGCCAACGGAGTCAATGTATCTTATAGCGGCACCGAGTCCTGCTGCTCCTGAGCCGTTGACGGTTCCTGCTTCAAATTTGTGAGGAAGCTCTGCGTAGACTGCACCTGTTCTGGAAACGGTCTCTATCATTTCACCGCCTGACATGAACGGGGGCATATCGTCGAGAAGTTCTCTCTTTCCGTAAAGCACACCGATTCCCATAGGACCGTAGAGTTTGTGTCCTGAGAATGCAAGGAAGTCTGCATCAAGCTCCTGCACGTTAACGGGAATGTGAGGTGTACTCTGTGCTCCGTCAACTACGATAACCGCTCCCTTTGCGTGTGCGAGTGCGGCAATCTCCTTTATCGGGTTGATTCTGCCGAGGATGTTTGATACCTGAGCGATAGCTACGATTTTAGTTTTATCTGTAATGAGTTCTTCGACTTTGTTGAGGTCTATTGAGCCATCCTGTTCGCAGTCGATGAATTTGAGCGTTGCCTTTCTCTCACGACATACCATCTGCCACGGGAGAAGGTCGCTGTGATGCTCTGTAATGGATACAAGAACCTCGTCACCTTCGTTTACATGGGAAAGTCCGTAGCTGTATGCAACAAGGTTAAGGCTTTCGGTGGTGTTTCGTGTGAATATTATCTCGTCCGAGGATGCCGCACCGATGAAGCGTCTTACTTCACGTCTGCCATTTTCGAGCTGTTCAGTAGCTTCAACACTGAGCTGGTATATTCCTCTGAGAGGATTTGCGTTATGCTTTACGTAGAAGTCATGTTCTGCTTCGATAACTGCGGCAGGTCTCTGTGCGGTTGCTGCGTTGTCGAGGTAGGTCGTTGAAATGTTCGAGAATATCGGAAAGTCGTTTTTGTAATTATTCATCGTCGCTCTCCTCGTCGTAAGCTGCTGTTTTAAGCTGACGTTTCAGAGCTTCTTCGACTGCGTTTTCGTATTCTTCATCGTTGGGAAGTCTTGCGATTCTTTCAACTGCCGCACGAGCCATGATGTCGGAAGCGTGTTCCTTGTCGATACCTCTGCTTTCAAAGTAGAAGAGAGTAGCATCATCAAGTTCACCAATGGAGGCACCGTGAGAACCCTCTACGTTTTCTTCAGCACAGAGAATAAGCGGAACGGTCTTGTTTACAACATCGTCACCGAGCATGAGTACGGTCTCGTTTTCATCACCGGTCGCATCTGTAGAGCCGTTCTTGAAGTCGATTGTTCCACGGAATACCTTTTCGGAGGAATCCATGAGGGCACCGTTTGCACGAATTACGCTGTCGGTTTTCTTTCCGAAGTGGTCTACAACGAGATTTATGTCTATCTTCTGAGACTTTGTTCCGAGGTAGCCATAGTCGGCTGCAAAGGAGGATGAGTCTCCGTCAAGTGTGATGTGGCTTTCTGTGTAGATATCACCGTCACCGAGAATAGCGGAAACAAGAGTGAATCTTGCATCCTTTGCACATTTTACATTTACATTGTGTCGGATAATCTCACCTGATACAGGCTCAAGAAGCTGTACGAGCTTTACGTTTGCTCCGTTCTCAAGTGTGAAGTCGAGAGTTGTGAGTGCGGATTTTCCCGGACGTACTATTTCAAATACGGTAAGAGTGCTGTCCTTGGAAGCGGTAAACATTGCATTCTTTGAGGAAAATTCGTCTCTTTCGCATTCGTACATTCTTACGGGAGAGTCGACCTCTGTGTAGCTTACTGTAACGGGTGCAGCAGAGCTATCCCATTCAACAGTAGCGGAGTTTACACGGAGAGAATTCCATGTGGGGGTAGGTAAGTGGTTTATCTGTATTTTTTCTTTCATAATTATTGATTCACCGATCAGCCGATGCTGCCTTTCATCTCAAGTCTGATGAGATTATTCATCTCGACTGCGTATTCTACGGGAAGTTCCTTTGATACGTTGTCCGCAAATCCGCTTACTATCATTGCTCTTGCATCTTCCTCGGACATACCACGGCTCATGAGATAGAATACAGCATCGGAGCTGATGGAACCTATCTTAGCTTCATGACCGATTGCGGCATCCTTTGTTCTTACGTCCATTGCAGGAACTGTATCAGAGCGGGACTCAGAGTCAAGCATGAGCGACTGACATGATACGGTTGACTTTGCACCTGTTGCGTTCTTCTGTACGACTACGCTGCTTCTGAAAGTGCTGACACCGCCGCTCTTACTGATTGAGCGTGTGTTCATTACGGAGCTTGTGTTTTTACCCATGTGAACGACCTTTGCACCTGTGTCAAGATCCTGACCGTTTCCGGCAAAGGTTACACCTGTGAATTCGGACTTGGAGTTGTCGCCCTTGAGAACGCTCATGGGGTAAAGACAGCCTGTGTGAGAACCGAACGAGCCTGATATCCATTCGATAGTAGCGTTTTCTTCGGTTATTGCACGCTTTGTGTTGAGGTTGTACATATTCTTCGACCAGTTTTCTATAGTCGAGTAACGGAGCTTCGCATTCTTTTTTACGAAAAGCTCAACGCAGCCTGCATGGAGGTTTGCTACATTGTATTTAGGAGCGGAGCAGCCCTCGATGAAGTGGAGACTTGCATCTTCGTCAACGATTATGAGTGTATGCTCAAACTGACCGGCACCCTTTGCGTTAAGTCTGAAGTAGGACTGGAGCGGGATTGAAAGGTGAACTCCCTTGGGTACGTAAACGAAAGAACCGCCTGACCATACCGCACCGTGAAGAGCAGCAAACTTGTGGTCATAGGGTGTTACGAGTTTCATGAAGTACTCGTGAACCATTTCGGCATATTCGCCCTTTAACGCACTTTCCATATCGGTGTAAACAACGCCCTCAGCTGCAACCTCGTCCTTTACGTTGTGGTAAACAAGCTCGGAGTCGTACTGAGCACCTACACCTGCGAGAGACTTTCTTTCAGCTTCGGGAATACCGAGACGTTCAAAGGTGTCCTTAATATCCTGAGGAACTTCCTCCCAGTTATTTTTCATGCCTGTGTTGGGGCGAACGTAGGTAACGATATGCTCCATGTCGAGGCCTTCAATAGACGGACCCCAGTTCGGCAGGGGAGTATTATTATATATTTCGAGTGATTTGAGACGGAATTCACGCATCCAGTCGGGGTCGTTTTTTTCACGGGATATCTTTTCGATTATTTCGGGAGTAAGACCCTCTTCCATACGGTATGCGTCATTTTCTTCGTCGGTTATATCGTATATGCTGCGGTCAATATCGGCAACAAGGCTTTTTTCTTTCATGCACGGCCTCCGAATCCGTTTTCGTTGATGTCCTCTACAAGCTCTGCACCACCGTTTTTAACGATAACGCCGTTTTCCATAACGTGAGCGGAATCAACGGTAAGAGCTTCAAGGATACGTGTGCTATGGGTGATGATGAGGAGAGAGCCGTGAACTCTTTCTCTGTAAAGCTGAACGCCTCTGGAAACTGTACGAACAGCATCAACGTCAAGACCTGAGTCAGTTTCGTCGAGGATAGCGAGCTTAGGCTCAAGCATGAGCATCTGGAGAATCTCGGCCTTCTTCTTTTCACCACCGGAGAATCCTACGTTGAGGTCACGCTCTGCATAGGACTCGTCCATCTGGAGGAGCTTCATTGTTTCGGCGAGCTTCTTCTTGAACTCCCAGAGACGGATTCTCTTACCTGTCTTCTGTTCAAGAGAGGAGCGGATGAATGCACTGAGAGTAACTCCGGGAACCTCAAGCGGGTTCTGGAATGAAAGAAAAATACCCTTCTTTGCACGTTCGTTTACGGGAATGTCGTTAAGTCTTTCACCGTCGAAAATAATATCGCCCTCGGTAACTGTGTACATGGGGTTACCTGTGATAGCATAGCCGAGAGTGGATTTACCTGTACCGTTAGGACCCATGAGTACATGAGTTTCGTCATCACCGACAATAAGATCGGCTCCGTGAAGGATTTCCTTTTCGCCTACGCTGACGTGCAGATTCTTTATTTCAAGTAAAGTTTTGTTATTCATTGAATTGTCTCCCATAACGAGTACGGGAAAGCTCCTTTCGATTATTATGTGCGTATCTTCACAACTTCTCCATCGGGCAGGGAGGATAGAGAACCACATTTAAGGTTACTGTCCTTTCCGTCGAGGAGATCTTTTAGTGTGTAGCTGTTGACATATGCGTTTATATGATCCTCAAGACCTTTCCAGAATGCCAAAGTGTAGCAGCAGCCCTTGCTTTCGCATTTATTGCCGTCCTTTGACAGGCACGAAACAGGTGCAAGCTCACCCTCAGCCGCTTCAAGTATCTCTCCGATTTTGTATTCCTCAGGTTGTCTGACGAGCTTATATCCGCCGGACTTACCAAGGGCACTTTCAACAAGATCATTTTTGCAGAGGGATGTCATTATGCTTTCGAGATATTTTCTTGATATATCCTGGCGTGCGGCTATGTCTCCGAGACGGATGTAGCCCTCGCCGTGCTGTTCAGCCATATCGAGCATTACACGGAGAGCATAACGTCCTTTTGATGAAATCATCACAGCACACAAACCCCCTTTATAAATTCCTATACTTTCAATAGGTATTATACCCGTTTATTCCTATTATGTCAATGGGAATTACGTAAAAATTTCCGCATAATAACACCATTCATATCACGAAGTATACAAAAAACAGATAAATCGGCGAAAAACGGCTTAAAACGCACGAAAAAAAGGCTCTTTTGCACGAGAAAATGTGTTATCAGAGCCTTTTTGATTCTTGTTAAATTAACCTAAATTTACCAGAACGGTTTCACCTGCACGAGTGTTGTATTCAAGTTTTACACCATCAAGCATTGTTACTGTGATGTGGTATGTATCACCATCACGAACAACATTGATATCAACTTCTCTGCCGCAGATACGGAGCTTTTTCAGGCTGACATTGCCAAGCTCGGTAGGAACGGAGGGGGTGAGCTTGAAGCTGTATTCTCCAACGGGAACGATACCGAAGATACCTTCTGTAACGATACGTCCGAACAGAGCACTTTCAGCGGCAAGGTGACGGCGGTCGCTTTCGGGATAAGCCTCAATAGCGTAGGGAACGTGGTCTCTGAGAAGACGTTCGTCAATATAATACTTGAAGAATTCCCATACATCGTCACTGCGACCTGCGTTGAGTATTCCACGGAGTGCATAGAGAGTTGAGCGATCCCAGTATGTTCCGTCGCCTTCTACGCATACAAGACCGTTTTCACCGAAGAGCTTGTCGGAAAGAAGTGCAGCGATAGTGCCTTCCTGTCTTTCAAATATGCCCATTGTGAGCGGAATGCATATCCATGAACGGAGCTTGTCGTTTTCTTCATAGTAGCGATAAGCATCGAAGCCGGAAATATGAGTACCGAAGAAGTCGTTGATATTCTTGTGAAGTTCTTCAGCGAATGCGGTAAACTCAGCAGCCTTTTCGTGTTCGCCGAGCATATTGGCAACATCAGCCGCTGATACAAGACCACCGTATGTAAGGCAGGATGTGCAGAGGTTAGCATCACCAGACGGGAAGCGTCCTTCAAGCTCGTCGGAATCGGAGCGGATAACACCGTGTTCGTTTACCATAGAACGGCAGAATCTTATACACCAGTTGATAGCGTACCAGAATTTTTCAGCAAGGTCACGTCTGCCTGTACCGAGGATGAATCTTGTAACTCCGTAGAGATACATAGCGGGGTCACCTCTGTCTCCGGCACTGCTCCAGTAATCAAGACCTTCATCAATTATAGAGGACGGAATGCATACCATATCTTCTGCCATGAGAGGGAGGTAGAGTGAGAATGCATTGTCGGTAGCTTCGATAGCTCTGTCATATCCGAGGTATGAGAAGAAAGGAGCCGCATATTCTATCTGGTCGTTAGTCCATATAGCTGCGTAGAACTTACCGCCCCCGGGAGAATGAAGAGGACCTGAGAGAGTATCGAAAATACTTTCGGCACATCTGATCTTGGAGAAGTTGTACATGAGGTTGAGGGCTTCATTGTTACTTTCGAGAACGGTGGTTTCATTTGTGATGTATCTCACATAATCCATTCTCTCGCTGATTTCGTGTACAGCATCGGGAGTGGGGAGGGGCTGACCTGTGATTCTTGCACTGAATATAAGGTCTGTATGAGCGAAGTGACCGGGCTGAAGAACAGTATCTACTGCGTTACCGTGAGCTTCAACGGGATATACACCCTTTGTACCGTGTTCATACTTGATTGTAGCTATTTCATCGCAAACAACCTTTACATCCTCTGTGGAGGTGTTGGTGATGACAGCGTGTTCGATATATGCCTGAACATTGCGGCAGGGGAAGAGGGTTCTGATAATGCTTATCTTGCTGTCCTCGTCACGTGTGTATATCTTGAGAAGTCCGTTGTATGTGATTTTATAGGGAATCTCATGAACAGGCTTGCCGTCAACGGTGAAAGAGTGCATTTCATAGTGCCAGCTTGCGAGAGTGGAGTGGGTATCTCTGGGTCTTACTCTGAGTGTGGGATATCTTATCTCTCTGGAAATAGTTACATATCCGTCATCGCCTACACCGTATGTAATGATTACAGAGAGCTTGTTTCCCGATATTTCAATATTATCTGTGTGAATATCGGCTTTTGCATCGGGAATATTCCATACGATGCTGTCATTTTCAATGATCCATCTGTTTGTGTGCATTTTTGCTCCTTTATTTTACTCGATAACCGATAGCGTGTCTTATACCGGACTTTTTACCGTTTTCGGCTTCGATAACTATACGAATTTCGTGTGTTTCGGGCTTTTCAATGGCAAATACTGCTTCAAGAGAGCCGTCAATGTTTTCTTTTTCTGCTACGAGAGCCTTGTCTACCCATACCCATACGTGTTTAGCTGCGATATGACGGAAGAGAAGTGTGCAGGTGTTTTCAGCTTCAGGGTTAGAAAGAGGAGATACCTTGAGCTTTGCACGGAAGAGCTTGTATCCGCTTTCAAATCCGGGCTTGATGTTCCAGCCGTCAAACGAGATAGGTTCAAGTGAGTTCATGTCGTTGTCGGCAAATTCACGGAGACCATCGGGCATTTCAGTATATGTCTCAGTGGAAACGGTAACACCCTCGATAGCACGGTCTGCACATTCATATATGTAGTTTACCTTGCTGTCGGAGGTTATATCGAATACGACAGTGGCACTTTCAAGACCATCGCCTGTTACACGGAAGGAGAGGGACTTTGCGTTTGCCTTTGTTTGTACGAGAGCTTGTGCGTGACCTGCAAAGAGACTGCGATGAGGTTCGTGGTCGGATTCAAGGCAGTTCGGGTCACCGTTACCCACGCCGAGAAGTACACCGTCACCGATAACTTCAAATGAAAGCATATTGGACGCAGTTTCGCAGATAATTCCGTTTTCGTCAGCTACGGAGAGGTTGATAACAGCTGTATCCTGTCCGTTTCCTGCGAGAGTTGTTCTGTCGGCTTCAATAACGATGTGATGAGGCTTGCCTGAAGTGCGGTTTTCTGCGTGAGCTACTTCCTTACCACCGATATAACCGACAGCGGAGATAACACCTGCTTCAAATTCTACACTCCATTCAGCGGGAGCACAGCAATCGGAGGGCTTTCTTCCGAGAGATTTACCATTGAGGAAAAGTTCAACTTCTTCACAGTTGGAGGCGGTCATTACACGTACTGTTTCACCCTCGCTCCAGTTCCAATGAGGAAGAATGTGAAGCATGGGTTCATTTACGAAGCAAGCACGGTTCTGATAGAAGCTGTCTTTCGGGAATCCGCAGGTATCCATGATACCGAACTGGGAAGCGATAGACGGCCATTCGTAAGGTGTAGGTTCACCACGGTAGTCAAAGCCTGTCCAGATAAAGATACCGCCGAACCATTCGTGTTCTCTTGTGAACTGCCATGTGGTTTTGATGAGCTGACCCCACGGAACTACTTCTTCATCATAGCAAGCGAGGGAGTGAGTTTCGTTGTTTGTTTTATAGCATCCTCTTGTTGTTACAGCGGAGTTGTTTTCGGAGCCGTATACAGCATTGTTAGGATAGAGCTTTCTGTACTGAAGAACACCGTGAGGTACACCGTAGTTGATACCTGTGGCATCCATGTATATAGCGGCACCGTTTTCGTCGTTGTATCCACCGTTCATTGCACCTGTAACGATACGGGAATCATCAAGACGGAGGACGAACTGCTTCATACGGCGGAACATCTGACCACCCTCTTTTGTACCCTGCATGGGTTCTTCATTGAAGAGTGACCACATTACAACGGACGGGTGGTTTCTGTCACGGCGGACCATAGATTCAACATGACCGAGAACTTCGGGACGTGACTCAAAACGGCGGTTTTCATCCATTACAAGGAGACCGAGCTTGTCACAGGCATCGAGAATTTCCTTTGCGGGCATATTGTGTGAGCATCTGTAAGCGTTTGTACCCATTTCCTTGAGACGCTTGATACGATAGTACTGAACGGAATCGGGAACTGCAACACCAACTCCGGCATGGTCCTGGTGGTTACAGGTACCCTTGAGCTTGATAGGTCTGCCATTGAGGAAGAAGCCGTGGTCAGAGTCAACTGTAAATGTACGGAAACCGAAGTTTGTTTCTTCAGCATCAAGCTCCTGTTCGGTAACGAGAGAGAAACGTGCGGAATAAAGTTCAGGGTCGTCAACATCCCATCTCTGGGGATCTGTTACGAGAAGTGTGTGATGAACTGTAACCTTTCCGTCGGCAGGGCAGGTAACTTTATCTGTTTCTCCGACAGCAACAGTTTCACCGTTGTATGTAAACTCAGTACGGATACGGCATTCTGCATCGGTATATGAGCTGTTTTCAGCGGTTGCTTCGCAGTAAACTCTCCAGTCGTTGTCAGTACTCTCGATAAGCTCAGGCTTAACAAAAATGCTGTCATGAGCAATATGGAGAGGTTCCTTAACGATAAGTCTTACGTGACGATAGATACCGGCACCCTCATACCACCAGCCTTCAGTGGTAAGTCCGTCGATATAAACTGCGATGACGTTGGTTCTGTCACCGAAGTATGCACGGTCTGTAATGTCTATATCAAGCGGAGCATAAGCCGAGAATGAGCGACCCATAAGTGAGCCGTTTACATATACACGTGCGGTAACTGCCATACCCTCGAAGGAGAGAGTGATGTGCTTGCCGTCAAATTCCTTTGGGAGCTTGAACGACTTGCGATACCATGCGTTATGTCTGGTCTTGTAGCCGTGAGATAAGAGGTTTTCGGGTTTGAATTCGGTTTCAGTGAGGTAGTCGTGAGGAATATCAACTACTCTCCATGAACTGTCGTCAAGAGCAGGAGAGGGAATGCCTCTTTCGCCGCCTGCCTTAGATGAGCTGTACGAGTCGGAGTGGGTTTTTGTTGCTTCAACATCACCCTCGCCGGGGAGAAATCTCCATTCCTTATCAAGAAGAAAATTCTGTCTCATTTTGTTATCCTTTCGGTTCAAAAACGATAATTATGATGTTACCATTATATCATACTGTTAAAAATGTGTCAAGACGACAAAAGTATTTCTGTGAGGAATATGCAAATTGACATAAATATGGAAAAACGCACCTGCGGTAATGTCCACAAGTGCGTTTTGTTTTAATTAAAGATGGTCTGCGTATCTTTCGGCTGTGATAATTCCGTTTTCTACATGGAGCTTGCAGATACGTGCGGTTCTTCTCTCGACGTATTCTGTATCGCTTTCATCACGATAGTCTCTTGCGTGGTAGATTGCGTAGTATTCGCCTTTGTACTTGAGTACGCTGTGATGTCCTGAGCCTTCTTCAAACTCGTTCTTTATCATAGTGGGAGCGAAATTGCCGTTGTCGGTGTGCTTTACGAGCTTGAGCTTTGTGAGGTCAGTCTCGTCTGTCTTTGCTGCGGAATAACCGATGTGGTAGGTGTCGTTTTCAAAGCAAGCACCGCTGTACATAACATACTGCCAGTCACCCTCACGGAAATAGAATGCACCCTCGATGGTATGCCAGTCTCTTCCGTCACCGTAGCGGTTTCTCATGAAAATTTCCTCATCGAATGTGGGAACTATCATTTCAACACACTCATTAGCGGGTGTATAAGGGTCGAGCATACGGTCAACATAAATTCTTGTACCGATACGGTCGGTATCACGGTTGTCCTCTGAATACCAGAGATAGAGCTGACCGTCACTTACTACTGCATGAGAGTCAATGGAGAAGCGGTCATAAAGTCTTTTCGCATTTCCGAATGGACCGAGCGGGTTGTCTGCTGAGAGAACGTGCATGAACTCAAACATATTCTCGCCATCGCAGGATACGTAAATGTAGTATTTTCCCTCGAACTTTATAATGGAAGGAGCCCAGAAGTTACGGCAGCCTTCGATTGTTGCAACGACACCCTCGTAGTGCCAGGGACCTGTCGGTTCCGGTGCGGAATAAGCGTCAACACCTGCACCGCCTGTTGCGTAGAGATAGAACTTGCCGTCATCCTCAAATATGAAAGGGTCGGCCTGATTCTTGTTGTATTCTTTGTCGAAGATAAGTTTCATTGTTATTCTCCCGATATGTTCTTTCAGTAGATTATAACAGATTTATCGTGACAAGTCAATCATGTGTGATTAAAAATGCCGCAGATTCGTGAGGCTTGAGGTTGAGCTTAATGCCATCCTTGAGTGAGAGCTTTTCGCCTGTCCAAATGTTTTCGACAGAGTTAAGCTCGCATTCGAGATCGTCCTGTGTGAACTCAACATCGGAAGCATTTTCTCCAATATTGAACACAGCAGCGTACTGTCCGCCATCGGCTTTCATAGCAGTCCAGAGTACAAGCTCACTGTCTTTTGTTCTCTGTCTCCAAACCTGATGTGCATGGCGTGACTTGTTAAGCATCTCAATGAGTTTTTCGTTTGTGAGAAGGCTCATTGTAAAATCGTCAAAGCCTGTCATTTCACCACCTATAATAAGGGGAGAACGGAAGATAGACCAAAGGTTCATCATTGTTATCTGCTCGTCCTCAGTAAAGTTTGTGCGGTTAGCCTTGTCGTATACCTGACGGATAGGTCCTATCGGAAGCATATCTGCATCGGGGTAATGACCTGCTGTTGTGTGAATAGACCACTTTTCGCATCTTTCAAACATATTGTAGAGAAGTCTCCATGAATCCCAGAAGTCATCGGTGATTCTCCACATATTTGCGGTCTGACGGTAAAGCTCTGCATATTCGAGAAGTGCGGGACCGGGTGAGAGACTGAGAACCATGTCACGTCCGCAGTTCTTCAGGCAGTCGCTGAGAAGTACAAGCTCATTTACGCATCTCGGCATTTCACGTGCGATGTCATCACACTTTACGAAGTCTACGCCCCATTCAGCATAGAGAGCGAAAATGGATTCATAATATTCTCTTGAACCGTGCTTTGAGGGGTCAACGCCGTACATACCGCTGTTCCAGCCGCAAATGCTTGAGGGATCTGCGATTTTGTCTGCGGTTGTATCTGTTCCGAGAATGGGGAGCTTCTGATGAACGGCATTACGAGGAATACCTCTCATGATGTGAATGCCGAATTTCAGTCCGAGAGAGTGAACATATTCTGCGAGTGGCTTAAAGCCTTTACCATCGGCAGCAGAGGGGAAACGGTTCGGGGCGGGCATGAGTCGTCCGTAGTCGTCTATTACGAGGTCAGCAAAATTGTTGTATTCATTGTTTTTTGCGTTAGGTTCCCCCCACTCGATATCAACGACAATGTATTCCCAACCGTATTTCTTGAGATTTTTTGCCATGAACTCAGCGTTTGCACGTACTGTTGCTTCATCAACGGCAGCTCCGTAGCAGTCCCATGAGTTCCAGCCCATATAAGGTGTTGTTTTATTCATGATGTACTCCTTGTCGTACAGTTTTTTCTGAGATGATTTTAACATGAGACAATACTATTCGTCAACGGAATTAAGCAAATTAACCAAAGAAAAACAAAAAACCGAGGATTTTTACACCTCGGCTTTCAATTAATTCAGATTAAAGACCACGCTTTACGTAGTGTGTATGGAGAAGCTCGTGAGCCTTGTGTGAGTTGGGTTCGCCGAGGAATTCGTCATATACTTTCTTGATAAGCGGGTTTTCGTGAGACTTTCTGATCTCAAGCTTTTCAGCGTCAGCCTTATAAAGAACGGACGCACGGAGAGACTTGAGGTCTACGCTGTTACGAACTGATGCAGGCTGGAGCGGCTGACCACCACCGTTTACGCATCCGCCTGGACAAGCCATGATCTCGATAAACTGAACGTCGTATGTGCCGTCCTGAACACCACGGAGGAGCTTGTTTGCGTTAGCTGTACCGGAAGCTACTGCAACCTTGAGTTCGATGTCGCCGAGCTTATACTTAGCGAACTTGATACCTGCGGTACCACGAACATCGTCAAATTCGAGCTTTTCGAGAGGCTTGCCTTCGATAACTTCAGCAGCAGTACGGAGAGCGGCCTCCATAACACCACCGGTAGCACCAAAGATGGCACCTGCACCGGAACCGATGTCGATAGGCTGGTCAAACTTTTCGTCCTCGAGAGACTTGAAGTTGATACCTGCCTGCTCAATCATTCTGCCAAGCTCACGTGTTGTAACTGCGATGTCAACGCCGGGCATACCGTTTACGTCCTGACCATCTCTGCCAACTTCAAACTTCTTAGCTGTGCAGGGAATAGCGGAAACGAATACGATATCTTCGGGGTTGAGACCGAGCTTTTCAGCAAAGTATGTCTTGTACATAGCACCGAACATCTGCTGAGGAGACTTGCAGGTGGAGAGGTTTTCGGTCATTTCGGGGAAGTAGTGTTCGCAGTACTTAACCCAACCGGGAGAACATGATGTAATCATCGGGAGTACGCCGCCGTTCTTTACTCTTCCGAGGAATTCGGTAGCTTCTTCCATAATTGTAAGGTCTGCGGTGAAGTTCATGTCGTATACGCCGTCGAAGCCGAGCTTCTTGAGAGCGGATACCATCTTACCTTCAACGTCTGTGCCGGGTTCATAGCCGAAGCATTCGCCAATTGTGGCACGAACGGAAGGAGCACAGCAGATTGCAACGTGCTTTGTGGGGTCTGCGATAGCATCGAGAATCTTCTGAGTGTCGTCCTTTTCGTAGAGAGCACCAACGGGACAAGCAACGATACACTGACCACAGTTAATACATGAGGTTTCAGCGAGGGGCTTTTCAAACGCACATTCAATCTTAGCGTCGAAGCCACGGTTAGCTACGCCGATAGCACCGATACCCTGCTGTTTGTTGCAGGCAGCTACGCAGCGACGGCAGAGGATACATTTAGAATTATCTCTGATGATGGAAACAGAGGATGAGTCGATTTCGGGCTTTGAGTCCTTGGGAGAATAGCAGAAACGGTCTTCATCTACGCCATATTCACGGCAGAGCTTCTGGAGTTCGCAGTTTGTTGAACGAACGCAGGTAAGACATTTCTTGTTATGAGCGGAAAGAACAAGCTCAAGGTTTGTCTTTCTGATAGCTCTGATTTTGGGAGTGTTAGTCTGAATCTCCAGACCGTCATTTACGGGGTATACGCAGGAAGCAACGAGACCTCTTGCACCCTTTACTTCAACGAGGCACAGGCGGCAAGCACCGATCTCGTTGATATCCTTGAGGTAGCAGAGTGTGGGAATGTCGATGTTAGCGTATCTGCAAGCTTCGAGAACAGTAATGCCGGCAGGTACGGAGTAATCGACGCCATTTATTTTTACATTAACCATATCCATGTTATTAATCCGACCCTTTCAATTATTTCTTGGAGATTGCTCCGAACTTACATTTTTCGATACAAGCTCCGCACTTTACGCACTTTTCCTTATTGATAACGTGAGCTTCTTTAACCTTACCTGTGATAGCTCCGGCAGGGCAGTTTCTTGCACAAAGAGTACATCCACGGCACTTGTCAGCGTCGATTTCATAGGAGAGGAGCTTCTTACATACACCTGCGGGACACTTCTTGTCAACGATATGTGCGATATATTCATCACGGAAGAAGTGAAGTGTGGAGAGGATCGGGTTGGGGGCTGTCTGACCGAGAGCACAGAGAGATGCGGACTTTATGTAGTTTGCAAGTTCTTCGAGCTTGTCAAGGTCTTCCATTTCACCGTTACCGGATGTAATCTTGTTGAGTATTTCAAGAAGTCTTACAGTACCGATACGGCAGGGAGAACACTTACCACAGGATTCATCAACGGTGAATTCAAGGAAGAACTTAGCGATATCTACCATACAAGTATCTTCATCCATTACGATAAGACCACCGGAACCCATCATACAACCAATCTTTGTAAGGTTATCAAAGTCGATTTCAGTGTCGATGAGGGATGCGGGGATACAACCACCGGAAGGACCACCTGTCTGAGCAGCCTTGAACTTCTTACCGTTCGGAATACCGCCGCCGACTTCTTCAATGATTTCACGGAGTGTAGTACCCATAGGAATCTCAACGAGACCTGTGTTCTTTATTTTACCACCGAGAGCGAATACCTTTGTACCCTTGGAGGTTTCGGTACCCATAGATGCGAACCATTCAGCACCATTGAGGATTATCTGAGCGATGTTAGCGTATGTTTCTACGTTGTTTACGATTGTAGGCTGACCCCAGAGACCCTTAACTGCCGGGAACGGAGGACGAGGACGGGGCTCACCACGGTTACCTTCGATGGAGGTAAGGAGGGCAGTTTCTTCACCGCATACGAACGCACCTGCACCGAGTCTGATGTGGATATCAAAGTTGAAGCCTGAACCGAAAATGTTCTTACCGAGGAGGCCGTATTCTCTTGCCTGCTCGATAGCGATGTTAAGTCTCTTAACTGCGATAGGATACTCAGCACGAACGTAGATCCAACCTTCGTCAGCACCGATAGCATAGCCTGCGATAGCCATAGCTTCGAGAACTGCATGAGGGTCACCTTCGAGTACGGAACGATCCATGAAAGCACCCGGGTCACCTTCGTCGGCATTACATACTACGTATTTCTTGTCTGAAACGGAAGCCTTAGCGAACTGCCACTTACGACCTGTGGGGAATCCGCCGCCGCCTCTACCTCTGAGTCCGGAATCAAGAACTGTCTTTATAACATCATCGGGAGTCATTTCACGAAGAACCTTTTCGAGTGCGAAATAACCGTTCATCGCAATGTATTCGTCGATTTCTTCGGGGTTGATTACACCGCAGTTACGGAGAGCAACTCTCTTCTGCTTCTTGTAGAATGCGGTTTCGTTAAGTGATGCTGCTTCTGCTTCTTCTTCACCGTGAGCATTGCCTGTTTCATTGTATACAAGACGTTCAACGATACGACCTTTGAGGAGGTGTTCGGAAACGATTTCGGGAATATCTTCGGGAGTAACTCTCGAATAGAATGTTCCTTCGGGGTAGATAATCATGATCGGGCCGAGAGCACAAAGACCGAAGCATCCTGTCTGAACGATCTTTACCTCTTCATCAAGGCCTTTTACTTTAAGCTCTTCGGCGAGTTTTTCACGGATAGCCTGGCTGCCTGAGGATGTACAGCCTGTACCACCGCACACCAGTACATGAGAACGAATCATAAGTGTTTTTTCCTCCTGAAAGTTATATCTTGGCAGATCCTATTGTATATTCGGTTACGATGTTTCCGCCCTTAACGTGCTTTTCGATGACTTCTGCGGCTTTTTCGGGTGTCATTTTAACGTATGTTACCTTTTCCTTGCCCTTTTCGTAGATTTCTACAACGGGTTCGTACTGGCAAATACCGATACAGCCTGTCTGAGTTACCTGAACCTTATTGGAAATACCTGCGGCTGTGATGCCTTCTACGAAAGCGTTAAGTACGGGACGGGCACCGGCAGCTATACCGCAGGTCGCCATACCAACTACTATTCTGATGTCTCCGCTGGAGGTACGTACAGAAACCTTGTCCTGCATTCTGGCCTTTATAGCCTGGAGTTCCTCAAGTGACTTCATAGTTTGAATTCCTTTCGATATTGTAAATTAAATTAATTACTGCTTTTTTGCTTACATTTCTTCACATTATTTCAGTTGTTCGTACTGCTCCCTAAGATATCCGTCTATCCATGAGAGTATCTCAGGCTCTGCGAGTGAAATATCGTCTCCCAGAACATTGTGAAGCTCATGGCATGAAAGCTGTACCTGGCTGTTTTCGGTAATATGAGTAAATGTAAAATTAACATTCGGTGAGCCTTGTATAAGAGTCGTTACCGTGGAGGTCATGTCACCGATTGGAATAAAATCAATGTGGTTTTTGTAAAATAAAGCGTGAGTTGTGGTACCGTGATGTTTGCTTTCCTTTTCTGATACGGAGGTTATCTTAACTTCTCCGCCTGTCATTTCGGCAAGCATTTTTAAAAACGGTATTCCAAGTCCGACCTTTCTGGTTTTTCGTGTGGTGAAGAACGGGTCATCTAGCTTTTTAAGCTGTTCCTTCGTCATTCCGCAGCCGTTGTCAGTCACGGTGAAGGAAAGTGTTTTATCGTCCTCTTCGAGCTTTATATCTATATCATCCGCACCGGCTCTGACGGAGTTCATTGTAATGTCAAGAACATATAGTGAAAGTTCTTCCATGTTTCTCCTTTCAGATACCGAGGAGGTAGTCGATAAGCCTGTTACGTACAAGTGAGCTTGAATACGGCTCGTCATCTATGCTGAGTGAAAATTCAGCTTCTGATATATTGCAAAGTCCGTGGGCATCGGATGAAACGGCTCTCGCCAGCTTTTTCAGACACGGAAAACGGTTTTCGTATTCCGAAAGTGAGTCGGCGTTGTTCAGCTCAAAGGCTGTGAAGCCTGTTTCTTCTGGGAATGCTCCGAGGATTGAGACTATCCCGTTGGATACTCTGTCTATGTGAGCGGGATAACACACTCCTTTTCGTGCGGTGACAGCCGAGAGAGCATCTTCTATCGTTAAATCAGTCGCATTTATAAGGAGGTTTTCTTCCTCACCGCAGATATCGTCGTTCTCATCAACAATGTACTGGTGACCGAACACTTCAGGCTTATTTTTTATCGGAATACGATGTTCGGAGACGAATCTGTCGAACTTCATCGCATCCGCAAGCTCACGGAAGAGACACACAACGTGGATATCCTCCGCAGTGGTAAGCTCCATTCCGGGTATGGGAACGAGTCCGTACATTCTTGCTCTTGCAAAAAATGAGGGACAGTTCTTTGCGGTGTTGTGGTCAGTCAGTGCTATGATGTTCAATCCGTTGAGATATGCCATTCCTACTATGTTTGCAGGGGTCATATCATCATCGGCACACGGGGAAAGGCAGGAGTGGATGTGCAGGTCGCAGAAATAATTTCTCATGCCTACCTCCTTCAGATAAGCCGTGATATCTCTGAGCAAAGCTCATATACAGTCTTGTCTGATGAAAGGACTGTCACGAGATTTTCACGGGCTGCGTCGAGAGCTTCCGGTATAAGGCTTACTCCCTCGGCTAATATCACAGCGGATGCATCGGAGAGACTTGCTACTGCGACAACATTCGTATTTGACATGATAGTCAGCCAAAGGTTTCCGCTTTGTACATGGCTCATTGCACGGCTGAGAAGGTCGCCTGCGTACACACCCTCAAATTCACGTTCGGTATCTCCGCAGACTGCTTTCAGATTCAATGCGGAGCAAAGCTGTTTAAGAGTCATTTTTACTCTCCTCCTGTTTGTCTCCGTGTGTAGCTTTGATTTCTCCAAGCTCACGTATCAGAGAATTGTCTGCGTGTTTTTTCAGATATTCGTGGAAAAGCTCCCTCATTATCACTGTGCATTCATCTGCATCGGTCTCGCCTTTTACGATATCCTCAGCAAATGCCATACACGTCGGAGCACCGCATGAACCGCAGTCCGTTTTAGGAAGTGTTTTTGCTATGCTCTCTATCTCGCTCATCATACGCTTTGCTTCACGTATATCATCCGAGAGAAGATTGTATGGGTTATATTCCACTTTGTTTTCGTTGAAGAATTTGTCGGGTATCCATTCGCTTGCTGGTCTGTTCGGAGAGACGGGAAGATATCTTCTCAATTCCTTCAGTCTTGCCTGAGCTATGTACGGGTTTGATACAGTCATTGCACCACCAACACAGCCACCGCTGCAAGCATTAAGCTCAACGAAATCGAGACTTGTCATTTCCTCGTTTTCTATTTGGTCGAGGACTTTGATACAGTTTTCGATACCGTCTGCTGCAAGGTACCGTTCATTCATTATTGCGGAGGCTTCACCACCGGTCGTAGCCCAGCCGATACCGACCATGCCTGACTCCGTAGTATCCGATGGAATGTCCGCTCTATGTTTTTTCATTGTATCGAGGAGTGCGAAATAAACATCTCTTACGGAAACTGCCGCATCAATGTAATTTCTGTCTCCTGCGAAGTTATTTTTTACGTAACTCACCTTTGCAGGGCATGGTGAGATGAAGATTATTCCGATGTCGCTGTTTGAAAGCTCAGGGTGTTCCCGTTTTGCCTTTTCCTTTGCAAGATAGGCTGCTATGTCTATCGGAGGAAGTATCGGCATTACATTATCGCAAAGAAACGGATAATTCATGCTTATCATCCTTGTTATTGTAGGGCAGGCAGAGCTTATAACAGGTTTTTTGATATCGTTTCGCTTTATGTAAAGTCGTGTGTATGCAGATACGAGTTCGGCGGCACATGCAACCTCAAATACATCATCGAACCCTATTTCACGGAGTCCTCCGAGTATTCGACCGATGTCGTCCATGTTGTTGAACTGACCGTACAGTGATGGGGCGGGGAGAGCGACCTTATATCTGAAAGAGTTAAGACATGATAGGTCATCGTGTGTCGCTTTCTTAGCCTTGTATGGACATACCTTAATACATTCACCGCAGTCTATGCACCTCTCCGGATTTATTACTGCGTGACCTGAGCGAATTCTAATTGCTTCGGTAGGACAACGCTTCAGGCATGTAGTACAGCCTTTGCATTTATCTATATCAAGCGAAACGGAATGCTTGTATTCTTGAATCATTGATACACCTCGATTGCCGAGTAACGATGGCAGAGCGTGTTATCGGTCACAGCTTAACTTTCATTGTAACTGTTGTTCCGACTCCCACGGTCGTGTCGATTTCTATGCTGTCGGTGTATTTTTTCATGTTGGGTAGACCCATTCCTGCTCCGAAGCCGAGTGCTCTGATGTTGTCACGTGCCGTCGAATATCCTTCCTGCATTGCAAGCTGAACATCGGGGATACCGGGACCTGTGTCGCTCAGTCTCATGACTATTTCATCATCGCCTATTTCGACATCGGCAGATCCTCCGTTTGCGTGGATGACCATGTTTATTTCACCCTCGTACATTGCTATGGATACTCTCCTGATTATATCGGGCGGATATCCGAGCTGACGGAGCTTTTTCTTTACCAGAACAGACGCTTCTCCCGCTGACGAAAAATTTTCACCGTCTACGTCAAAGTGGAATCTGATCTGTTCAGACATGGGCAGCCTCCTTACGTGAAGGGTCGTTTCCGAGTCCTGCACTGTACAGATGACCGCAAGCCTCATATGCTCTCATGGTAGAACGCATTACTGTTATTCCGCATTCATCTGCGAGAGCTATCATTTCTTCTGTCGGAGCTTTGTTTCTGACGAATACTATGCAAACCATATCCATCATATTTGCGGTGCGGATTACCTGAGAGTTGGAAAGACCCGTGATAAGTACGCCCTGATCCTTTACGAATGCGAGTACATCACTCATCATATCGCTGCAACAGGCGGAGAACACATCATTATCGAGATGGGATTCACCGCACATTACTTCGGCATCAAGGAGATTTTTGATTTCTCTGATCTTCATTATTGTTACCTCAATTGCGGCACGGCAGATATATATCGGAATTCTACTATATATATTATATGTGATTAGTTCTGATATTTTGCGAGGATATCCTTGAGCATTGAGGGTTCAAGTCTACCGTAAACGTCTTCACCGATCGTCATAACGGGAGCAAGACCGCACGCACCGATACATCTTGTAGCGTCAAGGCTGAAGTTGAGGTCGGGGGTGATTTCGCCGTTCTTGATACCAAGCATTTCTTCGAGCTTATCCATGATGATACCGGAGCCCTTTACATAGCAGGCTGTTCCAAGACATACTGCAACGGGATGTGAACCCTTCGGATTGAGCTGGAACTGTGAGTAGAACGTAACAACACCGAATACCTCAGAGTAAGGAATATCAAGAGCGGTTGCGATATGCTTCTGAACCTCAACGGGCAGATAACCGTAGATATCCTGTGCCTTCTGAAGTACGGGCATAAGAGCACCTTCCTGGCTTTTGTGTTCTGCGATTACTGCGTCAAGTTTGGCGAGCTGTTCGGCAGTGCCGTGGAAAGGAACAGATGTCATTGCTTTTTTCATAAAGCTGTTTTCCTCCTGAATTGGATATTGAAAATTTTGTAGTGTTATATCATTTTTGACATAACGGTATTCTATGTATACCGCACGGTCGGCTGAGTGGTCGGCTGAGAGTGCGGTAACTGTTCATATTAGGTTTTCAGCGGAGAATTCAGTTCTTTTCGCAGAACTTTTCGAGGCAGTCCGCTGCGTGGTCGAGGTAGTCGTTGTCCATGAGTTCGATAACTCCGTGGTCTACGAGAGAAGAGAGCTTTTCATCAATTGGCATTCTGCCGAGAAGCTCAATACCGTATTCCTTACATACATCCTCAGCCTTGGACTGACCGAATACATGAAGCTCACGTCCGCAGTCGGGACATTTTACATAGGACATATTTTCAACGAGACCGATTATCGGAATGTTCATCATATTAGCCATGTGAACAGCCTTGCCTACAATCATTGAAACGAGGTCCTGAGGAGTTGTAACGATAACAACACCGTCGAGCTTGATTGACTGGAATACTGTAAGGGGAACGTCACCTGTTCCCGGAGGGCAGTCGATAAACATATAGTCAACGTCGCCCCAGATAACATCGGTCCAGAACTGCTTTACAGTACCTGCGATAACGGGACCTCTCCAGATAACGGGACGGGTTTCGTCTTCGAGAAGCAGGTTTACGGAAATCATTTCGATGCCGGTCTTTGTCTTGAGCGGGATGAGTCCATCTCCTGCGGAGAGAATGTCGCCTCTTGTGCCGAAAGCCTTCGGAATGGAGGGGCCTGTAACGTCAGCATCGAGAATAGCACATTTATTGTCACGTCTCTGCATTACGGTAGCGAGCATGGAGGTAACTATTGACTTACCTACGCCGCCCTTACCGGAGATAACGCCGATTACGTGTTTGATATTGGAATCCTTGTGAGGAGCATCGTGCTGCGGTTCACGAGAAGAGCAGTTAGCCGTGCACGTAGAACAGTTGTGAGTACATTCGTTGTTGTTTTCTGCCATGATAAATCCTTTCAAATATATGTTTCGACCGCTATTGGATGAAAAAACCACCTGATTAGCAGTGCGATACAATACTCTACGATATTATATAACATTTACCCGATAATTACAAGAGTTTTTGTGAATTTTTTGACGAAAAAATAAAAAATGACGGAATGTGCTTTAGTATGGCATATTCCGTCATGATTTTTTACATATTATATATGTTAATATATGTCTCCTGTGAGATATTTTCTGAATGTATCATCGGTAAGGAGGCTCTGGTTGACAAAAAGTCTTTCGATAACACCATGACCATTGTCGTTTCCTGTTCTGAGAACGACGTTTGCGGTGTCCATATTGTTGAATCCGACTTTGAAATTGGTAAGTACGGAGTTAAACTCGCCCTCTGCATCAAATGCGACGTGGGAATCCTTCTTTCCGCAGTACCACATTGTGAAACAGCTGTCATAGATGTTTGCGATATTTCCGTTTGTGTGGAAACCGATACCGAAGTGATCGCTGTAACAGAAGTTATACCAGTTAGAACCGCTTTCATCATAGAATCCGCATGAGTTGGTGTAGTCTGTGTAGTCGCAGGTGTAGAGAGGATGTATATTTCTTAGGGAGTTGCCCTGTGAGCGGAGAACTACGCCCTTAAATACTCTTGCGATTCTCATGTTGGTGAGTGTGTTGTCGAAGCCCTCAAGAAGTACACCTATTGAATCGGGCTTTCCGTTACCGATGATATTCACACCGAAAATATCACAGTCGGATGAACCGGAGTTAGCACCAAACTTGATGTGGAGACCTATTCTTGTGTGCTTTATTGAGACATCACGAACCATCGTCTCACGCCCGCCGTCGATTGAGATACCGCTTGCGATACCTGAACCGTCGATGATACCGCCTGTGAGTGAATAGTTTGAGCCGCAGGTGTAAATATCGTTTGCGGGATGTTCTGCACCGAGACGTACCATTGCTTCTTCAGAAGTCCAGTTAGGTGCAGCCTTTATTTTTGCATATGTTGCGAGCTTGAGTGCTACACTTTTCTTGGGGTCTGCGGGGGTGAGTATCGGCTTTGAAATGAGATATTCGCCGTCCGGGAAAAAAAGTGTTCTGTTGGGGTTGTCTTCAATGAGCTGCTGGAGCTTATCGGATACGTCCTCGCCTGAATTTGCTGGAACGTAGTCTGTTACGACAAGATAAGCGTTGTTGGTGAACTCGTTCATTTTTTTCGTCCTCCTTGGATTTCATTTTTTTATGAATCTCCGTTTTGCATAGTATAACACGTTATCAAATGAAAATCAACAGAGAAATAAATTTCAAAAATAAAATAAACGGGAAAAACAATCGGATATAAATAGTGAGAATAGTTTTTTGTGAAAATAAAAATTGCGATTCGGAAAAATAAAAAATCACGGAAGAGAAGAGTTGGATGAAAAAACCTGAATTCCGTGAAAGCAACAAAAAAACCGTCAGAACTTTAATTCTAACGGTTTCTCTCTTGGGATGGGGGAAGGTGGATTCGAACCACCGAAGGCGGTGCCAGCAGATTTACAGTCTGTCCCCTTTGGCCACTCGGGAATTCCCCCTGGAGCTGGTGATCGGAGTCGAACCAACAACCTGCTGATTACAAATCAGCTGCTCTGCCATTGAGCCACACCAGCGTTTATGTAGTTTTAACAACATTTTGTCTTCTTGGTGGTTCGGTTTTGTTTGTTTTAACCGCTTCCCTCGAGGACGTTATTATTATACCACGCCGTGCTTCGGTTGTCAATACCTTTTTCAAAATTTTTTTGATTTTTTTTGATTTTTTTATTTGCTCCGATTTCAGCTCGAAAAAACGCATTTAGCGGCAGATGTCGGACATATCCTCTGCACACATAGCTGCTGTGAGCTTTACGCATTCTTCAACGTCTGAAAGGTCGATAAGCTCAACGGGAGAATGGATATATCTTGTCGGGATGGAGATACAGCCTGCGATAGCACCTGCACCTGTCTGCTGCATTGATGAGGTGTCAGTTCCGCCGCCTGTGAGTATTTCCATCTGGTGCTTGATTTTCTTTTCTTCTGAGATGTCACGCATTTTACGAACGAGTCCACGGTCGCATACAACGGAGGAGTCCTTTATCTTTATAGCCGCACCGCTGCCTATCTTGATTTCCATAGGCTTTGCGGACTGAGAGTCACCTGTACCTGTTACATCGAGAGCTACACCGATATCGGGCTGAACTGCATATGCGGCAGTCTTGGAACCACGGCAGCCTACCTCTTCCTGTACGGTGAAGCAGAAGTATACATCGTTATATGGAGTACCGATTCTCTTTGCGGCCTCTATCATAACTGCGGCACCGATTCTGTCATCCATAGGTCTGCCCGCAACTCTTGTACCTGCGAGACGTACTACTTCGGACTTAACGGCAAATGTGTCGCCTATCTTAATCTTTCTTTCGGTTTCTTTCTTGCTCTTTGTTCCTATATCAACAGAGCAGTTGTCATAGTTGAGCTGACCTGCACCTGCATCGGGAACGAGTATACCTACAACGCCGTTTTCAAAAATCACCTGGCTGTATGAAGCCGCAGTGAGGTTGATACCGCCGAGGTTTGAGAAACGTATGTAACCGTTGTCCTCAATGTGAGTTACGATGAAGCCGATTTCGTCAATGTGAGCCGCAAACATGAGCTTCTTCTTGTTTTCGCCGTTTCCTTCAACAAATGCGATGAGGTTTCCCATGTTGTCTGTTTTGCAAGAGGTAACGTAGGGAGCGATTTCTTCTGCGATAACGCCTGCAACTTCACTTTCGTTTCCCGGAACGCATACGGGCTTAATGAGCTTTTTTATAAGATTGAGCATGATTATTACCTTTCTTTACTTTATTCCTTTTACGGCAGAAATGATGAGGTCAACACTTGCCGAAATATCTCTGAGGTCTGCGACGTTTGCGGAAGTAGCCTTATATCTTACGGGAACAGCAACAGAGGCACACTTTACACCTGCAAACGAACGCTGTACTCCCGAAGCACCGTTATTTCCTGCGGTGGATTTCTTAATCTGATACTTTACACCGCAGTTTTTGGCAGTGCTGATGAGGTAGAATGTGAGTTCACGGTCATATACGCATCCTCTGTCGGCATATGAAACGGAAGCACCCTCGCCGAGAGTCAGAACGGCTCTCTTGTTTTCGATATCATTAGCTTCTGCACAGTCAACTGTTATTGCAAGGTCGGGGGAGGTGAGCTTTGCCGCAGTCTTTTCTCCGCACACTCCTATTTCACCGCATCTTGTGAATGCAAAGCAGATATCGTAGGGAAGCTCTGTCTTAGACTCAGCAAGTTCTTTAAGAACGGAGATAAGTACATAGCAGCCGATTCTTCCACCGAATGCCTTGCCCTTGATACGTTCGTTGTTTTCGCCGTAGTTTACGAAATCTGAGCGGAACACCGCAAAATCGGCAACTGAAACGAGCTTTTCGCACTCTTCTTTATTCTTTGCACCGATGTCGATGAACATTGAACCGAAATCACCTACACCGCCCATGTGAACTGCCTTTGCACCGAAATAACCGATGGTTTCGTTTTCTTCGTTTCCTACAGTTACGTTTCTTCCTGCAATGAACATGGGATTGCTTGTTCCAATAGCTTTAACTTTTATAAAGCCGTCATCATCTATCTGCTTAACCACATATCCGCCTTCATCCATGTGAGTGTGGAGAAGAAGTGTGGAACAGTCGGGGCATTCGGGTGCAAATTCAGGTTCACCGTCTATATCATAAGGGGTTCTCTGAGTCTTTGCCTTGTATTTTGCTACAAGAGTACCGCATCTGTCCTCGAATATCTCATCCGCATAGGGTTCTACGGCTTCTTTTATAATAGCTGCAACCTTATCCTCACAGCCGGAGGGGCCGAAAGCAAGGGAGAGCTTTTTGAGAAGTTCTATATCGTTAATGTGCATTTCTGTCTCCTTATCAGTAAAGTTCTGCGGTTATCAGCTTGGAGATGAGCTTTACTGTGTTGTCTGCGTCTGTCAGGCTGAGTTCTTCATTGAATGTGTGCATACCGCCGAGAGGAAGTCCGAGAACCGCTGTCGGGATACCCTCGTTAACACAGGCTACGCATTCAGCATTGGTTCCTGTTGAGGTAGGCTCTATTGTGGTGGTATAGGGAATCTCGTTTGTCTTTGCGGTATTGACAATGAGCTTTGTGAAGCGTCTGTTTGTAGCAGAGGAGAGGGATATCATGGGACCGCTTTCGAGCTTTGATGTACCCTCACCTGTACCGGGCTGTGCAGCAAAGTTTACGTCGCATATTAGTGCAAAGTCGGGATTGATTTCGTGAGCCGCACATGAAACACCGCCACGTCCGTTTTCTTCACCTGTTGAGAGGATAACGTATGCGTTGCAAAGCATTTCTTCTGCGGGAGTGTTGATAACTGCGGTAAGAATAGCGGCGGCACAGCACTTGTCGTCAAATCCTCTGCCTGTTATTCTGCCTGAAAGAAGTTCATTGCCTGAGTAGTAGAAGCCTACGGGAGTTCCAAGCTCAACAAGCTGTTCGGCACCGTCCTTGGAGTAGCCTACATCAACGAGGACTTCATGCCATTCGGGAGTTTTTTCACTCTTTGCACGGTCATAATCGGTAGAATATGATACAACGGTTCCGTAGAGCTTTTCTTTGCCGTAAACCCATACTTCCGCTGAGGGAATGAGTCTTCTGTCTATACCGCCGACGGGAGTTACACGGAGAAAGCCTTCGTCTGCTATACCTGAAACTATCATTCCCACCTCATCCATGTGTGCGTCAAGAAGGAGGGAGGGCTTTATACTTCTTGAGGGATGCTTTGATTTCTTTACAAGTATGATATTGCGTGCGATGTCACTTCTTATTTCATCAAAATCTGACGAAAACATATCACGGACTTCTTCATACGCATTTTTTTCGCAGCCTGTCACTGTCATTATCGAGCAGAGACGGTGCAGTATGTCCTTAAATTCTGTCATTTATACCTCCGATATATTTAGAGATCGCATATGATCTTTTTGAAATACTTGCCTCTTTCCTCAAAGTTTTTAAATCTGTCGAATGAAGCCGAGGCTGGGGAGAGAATTACTGTATCTCCACTGTGTGCGTTTTCACGTGCAAGACGTACAGCATCCTCAAAAGTATCGGCATCGACTATCTTCAAAGAGGAGTCAGGGTGTTTTTTGTGAGCAAGCAGAGCTTTTTTTATGGTCGCAGCCGTGTCACCGGTAAGAACTACGGTGTGTACTGACGAAGAATATATTGCATCTGCGAGTGGCTCATATGGAATGTGTTTGTCATATCCTCCTGCTATAAGAACCACGGGACGGTCGTATATTGCAGAAAGAGCAGCTGCAGTACGTGTGGGAGATGAGTCTATCGAGCCGTTGATATAGCTTACGCCATCTATTTCACGGACGAATTCGAGACGATGCTCAACGCCTCCGAAGGTGCGTGCGATATCACGTATATTCTCTATGGTGGTTCTGCCCCACGTGAGAGCTATGGCGGTCATATAGTTTGCGGTGTTATGCATTCCGGGGAGCTTTATTTCTCCTCTTGACATTATTTCTACTGTTCCGCAGTCGGGAAAACAAGCGTATATTGTGTCATTTTCAAGCCATACCTTACTATCACATTCACGCAGAACTCCATCGGGAATGGGAGAGAGCGAGAAGTATGTGATAGGTGTGGAAGTTTTTGCTGTTTCTTCGGCGATTGAGCGTGTTACATCATTGTCGTAATTCAAAACCGCACGTGAGGCATGACACAGAATACGTTTTTTTGCCTGTATATACTCATCCATTGAGGTGTGCCAGTTGAGGTGATTCGGAGTCACATTTGTTATGGCAGCAACCTCTATGGGAGCATCTATCGTCATCAGCTGGAACGAGGATAATTCCACAGCTACACTGTCTGAGGGTGAGATCTCAGCATATCTGTCAAGGAGTGGCTTTCCTATGTTTCCGCCGAGAAATGTTCTGTACTCGTTTCCACTTTCAAGCATAAGTGAAGTCAGAGTGGTCGTTGTGGATTTTCCGTCACTTCCTGTTACCGCATATATTCTGCACGGCTCAAGTGAGAGGAAAAACTCCATTTCTGATGTGAGAACAGAGCCTCTTTCGACAGCTTCGGAAAGCTCAGGTATGTCGGGACGTATACCGGGTGAGCGGAAAACGACATCCTCATGGATTTCGGCAAGGTATTCGTCACCGAGAAGCAGATGTACACCCTCTTTTTCGAGAGTATCCGCTGTGTCTCCAAGTTCCGTACGGCTTTTTTTATCTCTGACCGTTACAGAAGAGCATACCTTGACAAGCTCGTGTGCAAGCGGAATATTTGATATACCCGCACCTATCAGCGATACGCTTTTACCTTTAAAATATTCTTCAAACTTATTCATATAATGTCTCCACTTGTCATTATACAAATATTATAGCTCATTTTATAGTTTTTTTCAATACAGTTTGGGAAACAAAAACGTGTATCATCAATTGTTTTCTGACATATACTGTAAAAGAGGAAATATAGTGAGCGTGATTAACCTGACCTCACAAGGACAACAATGTAGGTATAGTAAAATTCAGACTGTACTTCATTTATAAAGCACAGGAGGCACTCAGAAAGGATGGATTTAAATGATACGCCGAGGGGACATATATTATGCGGATCTCAGTCCTGTTGTCGGAAGCGAGCAGGGGGGAGTAAGACCCGTACTGATAGTTCAGAACGATATGGGAAACCGTCATTCTCCGACTGTTATAGCTGCGGCGATAACAAGCAAAACGGACAAAAACAAACTCCCGACACATATTGACATAAATGCGGAGAGGGTAGGTCTTTCAAAGGATTCTGTCGTTCTTTTAGAGCAGGTAAGGACTATCGACAAGCAAAGATTGGGAGAGAAAATGGGGCATCTTGATGAAGCGACGATGAATCAGGTGAATGATGCACTCAGTGTCAGCTTCGGACTTGGTTCTGTGACCGCCGAATGACATAAAATGACTTTTTCCGTACATCATCTTGTTTGACTTCTTGACGGAATGCCGATTCTGCGATATAATACCGAAAAACTTATTATAGTTATAAGGATTTCGATATTATGAAATTGTTTACAATATGCTTCATTGCGGGGATAGCGGCACAGCTTGTTGATGGTACTCTCGGAATGGCATACGGTGTTACGTCGGGTACGCTTCTCCGTGCGATGGGGGTTCCGTCGGCGGTGTCATCGTTTTGCGTGCATGTTGCGGAGATATTTACTACGTTTGCCTCCGGCATATCGCATTTCAGATTGAAAAACATAGATAAGCGACTTTTTCTTCGCCTCATAGTTCCCGGTGTGATCGGTGGAGCTTTGGGGGCGTATGTCCTGACATCATTTGATGAAAGCGTGATATCCCCAATAGTTTCCGCATATCTCGTTATAATGGGTGGAGTTATTATCGTGAAAGCTTTGCACATACGTGAAAAAGGCGGTAGAGAATGCGGTCACGAAGTGTATCCCATCGCATTTATCGGCGGACTCAGCGATTCAATCGGCGGTGGTGGCTGGGGACCTGTCGTAACTTCAACACTTGTTGCCTCCGATTGTGATGTTAGAAAGACTATCGGTTCTGTTAATGCGGCGGAGTTTTTTGTAACTTCTGCGGAATCCGTAATGTTCGTAATGACTATCGGTTCGGTTGGGGAATATCTTCCTGCCATGCTTGGACTTATTCTCGGTGGAGTTATCGTGTCTCCTGCTGCTGCGTATCTTTGCAGAAAGCTCCCTATAAAGCCGTTTATGACGTTTGTGGGGATTGTTATCGTTCTGATAAACTCATATAAGTTCTATATTTCCATAAAATAAAAATAACAGCTTCGGTCGATGTTTTTTCTTCATCTGCCGAAGCTGTTTTTGATTATATTGATTCAGAGGGGCTTTTGCTCAGTCTTTTTCTTCTTTTGAAAGCCTTGAAGTCTATCTGTGTGAGAAGTATTCCGATGAAGATAAGAACGCAGCCTACATATCCCATTGTTGTAAATCTTTCATTGAGAATGATTGCTCCACCTATCGCAGAGAACACGGATTCGGTTGAAAGAATAACGGAAGCGGAGGTGGGGTCGCTGTACTTCTGACCGAGAATTTGGAAGGTGTAAGCGATTCCTACTGAACCTATACCGCAATAGAGAACGGGAATGAGTGCGGCCTGAAGTGGTGCCAATGCAAATTCTTCAAAGATAAGAGTGCATATAAGATTGAGAACGGTACTTGTCGCATACTGAACGAATGAGAAGCGAAGTGAGTATATGTCCTGAACGAAGTGGTCGACGATAAGAATGTGAACGGCATAGAATACTGCACATAGAATCAGGAGAAGGTCACCGAGAGTAAAGGTAAATGAAGAATCTCCTACGCAGAGCATGAAGAGACCGACAACTCCGAAGCTGGCTCCGATCCATGTGCTGAGACCGGTTTTGTGACCAATTAAAAGACCGAGTATTGGAACGATTATCATGTAAAGTCCGGTGATAAATCCACCCTTGCCGGCTGAATCAGTGAGACCAAAACCTATCTGCTGTACCATTGAAGCTGCGAAAAGTGCGAAACCTGCGGGAATACCTGCGATAAGTGTCATTTTCAGCTTCTTTTTGTCAGTGGCACCTTTTTCAAATATCATAAACATCGGAATGACGGAAAGCGTGCCGAGAAGATATCGTGAGAAGTTAAAATAGAACGGAGTCATGCTGTCCGCACCAAGTACCTGAGCAACACAGGCAAAGCCCCAGATAACGGCAGTCATAACAAGAAATACGAAACCCTTTACAGAAAACCTTTTTTCCATAGAAATACCTCGGATATATGTGCTTTTTGCCATTACCAAATAAAAGCTATGCAGGCAAGTCATTTTATGCTCAGCATAGCTTCTTTTGATATGATGAAACGAATAATGAAATTAGTAAGGAATTAATGTATATACAGTATATCACAAAAACGCTGAATTGTCAATACGTACAAAATTGAAGGATAGTTAAAGTTCGCTTTGTTGTAATCGTTGTTTTTCGGATAATTTGCAGTAAGTTGACAAACGGTGATATTTTGCACGATTATTGTCCTCAGAATCATGACGAATTATTCACAGCAAATTAATTTGACATCATCCATGCTATATGATATAATAT
>CAYTLG010000008.1:0-25670 GCA_964438725.1 uncultured Ruminococcus sp.
GTTATAATACTGTGTAATAAATGTTACAATCATGAGAAAATGTTATGTTTTGTCGTGACAATGAGAAATTATAACACAATTTAGGAGGAAAAGGCCATGGATGACAAAAATCTGAACAATGAGAACGAGTCGAATGAGGCGAAAAAGCTGAGAATGCTCGGTCAGAACGATGAGCAAAAGGAGGAAGAACCGCTTAAAATCAACAAGCTGTCAAACTTCTGGTATCATTACAGATTCAGAATAATTATGATAGCCGCATTTGCATTTATCATAATTGTTGCCGGCTCACAGTTTCTGTCACAGTCGAATCCAGATATAAGCATTATCTACGCAGGACCACAGTACATTACTCCGAATCAGAACAAAGCATTTTGTGAAGTGCTTCAGACAATGATGCCCGACTATAATGATGACGGTAAAAAGTACGCACAGCTTAATGACATGATATTCATGAGCGGAGAACAGATGGAAGAATACATAGAAAGCGTAGAAGAAGAGGGAGAAACTGCGGCGGTAGACAAGCTCTCAAACAAGCAGACAAGCGAAAGATTCACATACGAAATATTCGGAGCAGAATCCAGCATATGTATTCTTGCTGAGGATCAGTACGAATCGGTTGCGGCGGAGAGTGGATTTATGCCACTTTCGGAGTTGTTTGATGAGATTCCGGAGGGAGCAATAGATGAATACGGCATACGTTTTTCCGAAACAAAGCTGTGCAAGTTTTACGATGCGGCAAAAATATTCCCCGATGATGCTGTTATCGCACTGAGACGACTTTCAACAATGTCTGTTTTCACAGGCAAGAAAAAAGCCGAAAAGAAATACGAATACAATAAGGAATTTTTCATAAAGATGCTCACTTTCGAGTACCCCGAAGGATATTCGCCTGAAAATTGATTTGAATATTCATTAATATAACTTTGAAAGGATGACTACAATGGAAAAAAAACTGAGTGTTATCATTATAGGTGCAGGTGACAGAGGACGCACTTATGCAGGAATTATGGGTATGGTTCCTGACAAGTTCTCGATAGTCGGAGTGGCTGAACCGATTGTTGAGAGAAGAAAATACGTCTGCGAAACCTATGGTGTGCCTGCCGAAAATGCGTATGAAAGCTGGGATGAGATACTCGACAGACCGAAATTTGCGGATATCGCAGTAATCACGACACTCGACAGACTTCATAAAGCACCCGCTCTTAAAGCTATTGAGCTTGGATATGACCTTCTTCTTGAAAAGCCCGTAGCTCCTACACCTGAGGACTGTGCGGAGATACTTAATGCCGCTAAAGAAAAGGGCGTTAAGATAATGGTATGTCATGTTCTCAGATATACAAACGCATTCAGAGCATTGAAAAAATACATCAAAGACGGTCTCGTTGGAAAGGTCGTTACTGTAAATCACCTTGAGTCCGTAGGATATGCACATCAGAGTCACAGCTTCGTCCGAGGAAACTGGGGCAACAGCACTGAAAGCTCGCCAATGCTTCTTCAGAAATCATGTCATGACCTTGATATTCTCCAATGGCTTCTTGACAAGGAATGCAAAAGAGTGCAGTCGTTCGGTTCACTCAGCCATTTCACAAGCGAAAACGCACCGTCTGATTCTACTGAATACTGTCACGAGGGATGTCCGCATTATGAGACCTGCCTTTACAGCAGTAAGAGAATTTATCAGACCGATATTCCGAATTTCTGGTTCAAGACACATATCACAAATAGCGTAGAAGCCACACCCGAAGCCGTAGATGAAGCAATAAAAACCACACAGTACGGAAAGTGTGTATATAAATGTAATAATGATGTAGTAGACCACCAGGTTGTCAATATGGAGTTTGAGGACGAAATCACGGTCAGCTTCACTATGACAGCGTTTGCCAATTTCGGACGACAGATCCGCATTATGGGTACACGAGGTGAGCTTTGGGCAAGCCTTAACGAGAGTGAAGCTAACCTCTTTGATTATGCAAGCGGAAAGGTGGTAAAGCTGCCGCTTAACGTAAGTGATGTCGATGAATCCATACTCGGAGGTCATGGCGGCGGTGACTCCGGAATTGTTGTTGATCTCTACAAATATATGAATGGTGAGACTGACAGCTCGGAGGTAAGCGAAATTGCTATATCATGCAAGAACCACATGATAGTCTTTGCTGCGGAAGAATCAAGACTTAACGGCACAGTAGTAGATGTCGGCGAATTTACAAAGAGATATCTCTGAAATTAATCTGAAAAAGACTGCACGTATTTCAACATGAGTATGTGCAGTCTTTTTTGGTTATAGAAGAATCTGCTGATTTTTTTGCATAAATGCGGGGAAAACTATTGACAAATCATGCAGTGCGTGATATACTTAATGAGAATCAATCTTAATAAGAAAAAATACATGAGATAAATAAAATCGAAAACAATCGGAGGTACAGAACAAATGAAGAAAATTACCGAAAGCGTGTATTATGTTGGAGTCAATGACCACAGTGTAGACCTTTTCGAGGGACAGTATAAGGTTCCTGCGGGAATGTCTTATAACTCATATGTAATTATGGATGAGAAGATTGCTGTAATGGATACAGTAGATGCTCACTTCACACATGAATGGCTCGATAATATTGCGGAAGTTCTCGGTTCACGTAAGCCCGATTACCTCGTAGTACAGCACATGGAGTCTGACCACTCTGCAAACGTACTGAACTTTGTGAAAACATATCCCGAAACCACAGTTGTTGCAAACGTAAAGACCTTCAACATGATGAAGCAGTTCTTCGGTACGGATTTTGAGGAGAACAGAGTTGTCGTTCCCGATGGTGGTACACTTTCACTTGGTCAGCACATACTTACATTTGTTTTTGCACCTATGGTTCACTGGCCTGAAGTAATGGTCACATATGATTCACTTGATAAGCTACTTTTCTCCGCAGACGGATTCGGTAAATTCGGTGCTCTTGACAATGGTGAAGTAAACACTCTGGAAAACTGGGTTGATGAAGCAAGAAGATACTATATCGGTATCGTAGGAAAGTACGGCGTTCAGGTTCAGGCTCTTCTTAAAAAGGCGGCAAAGCTCGATATAGCAAAGATTCTTCCTCTCCATGGTCCCGTTCTTGAGGATAGACTCGACTTCTACCTCGGAAAATATGATACATGGTCATCATATACACCCGAAGATGAGGGAATTGTTGTTGCATATACCTCCGTTTATGGTAATACAAAGCGTGCGGCAGAACTTCTTGCTGAAAAGCTCACAGCAAAGGGATGTCCCAAAGTTGTAGTTTATGACCTTGCAAGATGCGATATGTCTGAAGCAGTTGCGGAAGCATTCCGTTATAACAAGCTCATTCTCGCAACTACAACATATAATTCCGGTATATTCCCATTCATGAAGGAGTTCATTGACCACCTTACAGACCGTGCCTTCAAGAACCGCACAGTTGCATTTATCGAAAACGGAACATGGGCACCTCTTGCAGCTAAGATAATGAAGGGTATGCTTGAAGAATCCAAGAATATTACCTTTGTTGAGCCTGTTGTAAAGATAAAGTCCGCACTCAATGACGAAAACAAGGAACAGATTGAAGCCCTCACAGACGAACTTTGCCGTGAATATATCGCACAGTCCGACAGAGCTAACAAGAACGACTTAAAGGCTCTGTTCAATATCGGCTACGGTCTCTATGTTGTTACTTCAAATGACGGCAAGCGTGACAACGGACTTATCGTAAATACTGTATCTCAGCTCACAGATACTCCGAACAGAGTGGCAGTTACCATAAACAAGGCAAATTATTCTCACCATGTAATAGAGCAGACAAAGATAATGAATGTATGCTGTCTCTCTACCGAAGCACCGTTCTCTGTGTTCGAGAATTTCGGATTCAGAAGCGGACGTAATGTCGATAAGTTTGAAGGCTTCATGAATGACATCGACAATTACAGAAGCGACAACGGACTTGTATTCCTCCCCAAGTATATCAACTCGTTCATGTCACTCAAGGTTGAAAATTACGTTGACCTCGGAACTCATGGAATGTTCATCTGCTCTGTAACAGAGGCAAGAGTTCTCAGTGACAAGGAGACAATGACATATACCTATTATCAGACAAATGTAAAGCCGAAGCCCGAAACCGCAGGCAAAAAAGGCTTTGTGTGCAAGGTATGCGGATATGTATATGAGGGTGACGTACTTCCCGATGATTATATCTGTCCTCTTTGCAAGCACGGAGTTGCTGATTTTGAACCAATAGAAAACTGAATATAAAAATACCTCAGCTGATACTGAAATCTATCGGCTGAGGTGTTTTTTTACTTTTTGTCGAATACTCTTACGAAATCTACGATGAATGCGTCATCCTTGAATCCACCATGTATTACAGCGGGTCTGGAGGAACGATATCCCTGTACTTCAGTGGTGAGAAGAATAAACTGAGGTACGTGAGAGACGTTTTTGTCTGCGTGTGATACGAGCTTGCCGTCACAGTAGAAGTCGTATCCGTCAGGCTGCCAGTTCATTCCGAAGTAGTGCCATCCGTCCTCTGTTTCGTCGAGGTTGTAGTTTACTCTGCCTTCTTCACGGAACTGTACACCGTAACCGCCCATGATGTTACCGGTCGTTGCTGTTCCTGTGCCGAAGCATTCCATGATGTCGGATTCAATTCCGCACCATTCGGGTTCAAATCTTGCTCCGATAGTGGGAGATTGTGTCCAGAACGCACTCCACATTATGTTCGGTTCTTTCTGGAATTTGCAGCGGCATTCGTAGTAACCGTAGCGGTGAACAAATTTCGGTTCTTCAAGAACTCCGAGAGGCCATATTTCGTTCTGTCCCCAAGGATTGTCCGTTCCGCTTTTCGGAATATCGAATGAGTTTGAACCTGTCTGAAGCTGTGGAGAAACGTAGCATCCGTTTCTTTCAACACGATGAAGCTCAACGTGGCTGTTTCCGTCAAGAACTACACCTTCGTCCGTGTAGGCTTCAAAGGGCTTTCCCCAGAAATTGAGTCTGAATCCCCATTTTGTTGTGTCTAACTCAGTTCCGTCAAACTCGTCGTTCCAAACAAGCTCCCATTCACCCTCGGGAAGATAACTCGGTTCGTGATCTTTTACGTCAAATCTTTTCATGTGCATTTCTCCTTTATTATACGGCAGTAATGCCAAATTAAGTCGAAAATTATATAGAGGCGAACTCTGCCTGTCTCTCGAACCAATCAAGAATGCCTGTGCAAACTCCGTCAGCTGCTTTGTCGATACCGTTTTGAGTTGTAAGCTGTTCGTATTCCTCAACACAGGTAATAAATCCCGTTTCTATGAGCGTTTGAGAAAATTTGGGATTACGGCACATTGCAAGCATCTGATATTGCGAGCCACGCCAGTATCTTCCGAGGGATGACGAGACCGCTTTGCCGACACATTCGGCAAGGAGTTTTCCGCTGTCCATGCACCATAGTCCGAGAGTGCCTCTGATTCTTGTAATATCGGATGTGTATCCCATTGAATTTTGATGTATCGAAACGCAAAGGTCGGGTTCAGCTTCTTCAAGCATCGCCATTCTTGTGTATAAGTCTAAGGTAGTGTCGTCACTTCTGGTAAGGGTCACGTTTGCACCGAGATTTTTTAATTTCTCCGCAGCTGAGAGCGTTATTTTTAGATTGAGGTCTTTTTCGTTAAGCTGACCGTCTTGAGAAGCACCTGCGGCACCTCTGTCCTCTCCACCATGACCTGCATCAAGGATTATGTTTATTCCGCTGAGCGGAGAGGGAGAGGTGAGGTCTATTGTTTTGGGATTACGCAGAGATACTGTTACATCGTTTTCACCGTACTCAAGGTCAAAGCCATAGAAGTTACTTATGTCATATAGCTCGAACGAATACCTTACCTTGTCATCCAGCTTTACTGTTTCACATGAGGAGAGCAGAGGATTCTTTTCAATTATCGCATCGGGGGCTGTTGCCGAGTCCGTGCTGTAAAACGTAACGACAAATCTGCCGTTTTCATCGATACATCCATTATAAGCAGGATTTCCGCTGCATGAAAGGGTAAAGCTCGTGGAATCACCGTTATTTTTGACTTTAGCGGAACTGATAGTATTCAGTGAATCATTTGTTGCAACTCCAAGCTCATCTACTGCGGAAGAAGAAACATATCCTCCCATTCTCAGCTTGTAGTAGCCGTTTGAAAGAGATACGGCAAGCTCCTCCATGCCGGCAGACTGAACGGTGTAGTCATTATAATATGAGCTGTTTTGTGTAATTTTCAGTTGAGTATAGTCGTTTTTTGTGCGTACCTTGAGATAAGTCCCTTCACCTATTCTACGTACATTTACGCTGTCAACAGAGGTCGAACCATCCCTGTGATTCAGTGTAAATACAAGAGTTCCGCAGTCAAGAAGCTCTCCGTCGGCAGCATCGGGAAGTGACGCGTTTGCACTGTAAACAGTACCTGTATATCCGGATGAAGCCCATTTTGTTACAGGAGTCGGTTCAAGTGCAGTTTCTTTTCCGCCGATGCTTACCGTAACTGTTGAGCCTGTCGGTGCTGTACATGAGACGTATATCTGACCATCAGCGGTGACAACATCGCTTGAGGGATATGTATTTACAATTGAAAGGTGGTCGAGTGATATTGGTTCTGCTTCTTTTTCAGGAGCTGATATTGTATCGGTGGAGCATGTCAGCGTATACACATAGCTTACTCCGTTCTGCTCAAAAGTAAAGATGTTTTCACCTTTTTCGAGTTTTACATAAAGGTTGAAAAGACCGCTCTTGGTAGTACTGACCTTTTGACCATTCATCGTGAGTGGATAGTATGGGTCAGAGGAGCCGAGAATATATGTCGAATCAGAGCTTGTTACAGAGCCGTTTGTCGGTGAAGCTACCTCAACTCCGAGACCTGTTGACTGTATATTCGTGTAGATTATTTCATCCTTGAATGAATTACGCAGTTCGTCGGAAGCACCGTTTATATTGCGGTTTATCTCGTCATAGCCGTAGAATATGCTTCCACGATATGCTTTTTCGCTTCTGGCAAAAGATATTTGTTCGGTAAGCTCACCCTGCGGTTCTTCCCAGTTTCCGTCCTCATATCTGTAAGAAGCGTGCGAGATGTATAGCTTTACGTCAGTTCCATCGAGCATAGCATTCCACCAGCGTGTCAGTACGTCAAATGCGGAGGAGCTTTGGTCGAATGTCCAGTATATCTGCGGTGAAATATAGTCGATGTAGCCGCCGTTTATCCATGCGAGTGCATCACAGTAGAGCGAATTGTATCCCTCAAAGCCGTTTGTGTCGCTGCCCCCGTTTGTACCGTTGTTGTTCTGCCATATCGCAAAGGGAGACACACCGAAAACGCATTCGGGGTCGGTATCATGTACGGTGTTGTAGACGGATTTTATGATGTTGTTTATGTTATCACGTCTCCAGTCTGCTATGTTATCGTAGTCTGAACCGTATTTTTCATATTCTTCCGCATCGTCAAACTCGATTCTTTTGCCGTTGTCATCATATACGGGATACGGATAGAAGTAATCATCGAATACAATTCCGTCAACATCGTATTTTTCGACTATTTCACGCACACCATCGGTTATAAGGTCACATACCTCCGGCATACCTGCATTGAGGTACAACTTTCCGTCATCATATGCAACTGTCCAGTCAGGATGGAGCTTTGCAGGGCTTTTGTCATCGAGAGTTGAGAGGTCATGGGTGTTCATGGTCACTCTGAGCGGATTTATCCATGCGTGAATGTAGATATTTCTCTGGTGAGCCTCGTTGACTATATACTCAAGTGGGTCGAAAACAAGCTTTCCTTCCGATGAAATGGAGCTTGATATAGGAAAAATATCGCTGTCGTACAGTGCATCACAAGCAGGTCTTACCTGAAAGAAGACAGTATTGAGTCCGTTTTTGTCGCACGTATCGAGAATAGAATCTATCTCCGCTTTGAGCTGTTCGGCTGTAAGGTCGGTGCGAGAGGGATAGTCAATGTTGTATACAGAAGCTATCCATACTCCTCGTATTTCGGAATCGGGGTCAATTATATGTCTTAGTATCGGAGACGAGTTTGAACGGTCAAGTGTATCTGCGGTCATATCATAATCAGTCTTTATACATGATGAAAACATTGCGGTAAGAATGGCAACGAGTAGTATAAGCCAAAGCGAGCGTTTTTTCATTAATGATCCTTTCGCTTTTTTGTGTTTGTGTCGGAAATCGTTATTAGCTATGATAACATAAATGTAGTATATAAATCAAGAGAATAATTATTAAAGATACGATATCATACTAAAAAAGCTGTTATATGAGTAAATTTTTTGCGAGGTTTTCAACTATGTACTTGATTTAGACATCGTTATATTCTATAATATTTATAGAAAAATGACAGGAGGATGCGAACTTGAACGGAAACGATAACAGAATGTCTCCCGAAGGCTTCACAGCGAACCGAAACAGAAATGACGGACAATCCGTGGCACAGAATCAGAAGCCACGTTTTAAAATAAAAGACGGAAATATAATAAGGATAAATCCTGACGGAACTACGACTTCACGCCCGCTTACAGATGACGAAAGACGTCGCCTTGAGGAAGCGAGAATGAATGCCGCAAGACAGAGAAAATCCGATGGAGATGAGGAAGCCGCAAGACGCAGAGCAGACCAGAAGTATCTTGCACGTAATCAGTCTGAGGCAGCTCAACAGCTTGGAGTAACAAATCGTTCTCCTGAACAGAGACGTCGCAGAGAGGAAAATATTCGCCGTGAAAACCGTGAAAGACAGCAGAAGCGTCGTAAGGTCAGAATCAATCCGGGAGCGGTAGTTTTTGTTCTGCTTATGGCGGTGGTAGTTACGGCATCTGTAAGACAGATAAAGCTGAACGAAGCTGCAAAGGATAACTCCGACAGAACAGACCTTGTGTATAACGAACACAATTATTCTGAAGTGGGAAGTGAGAGCGAATATGTACCCGAAACTCAACCCGAAGAGGAAGAAGTTACGCTCTTTACTACTGTAAGTACGTCGAACAGCGAGCTTTATAACGGTGACCTCATACTTGTAAACTACGAACACGCATATGTCGCACCGGAAAGCATAGACCTTACCAATGCCTACGAAGGAAGAACAGGTAACGCTGATATTGGCAGATTGAAGGTATCACAGACTACGACAAGCATGGAATCAGAAGCCTTTTCTGCACTTGAAAGCCTTGTCGTTAACCTTAAAAAAGCTACCGGCACATCGGATCTTATGATAGTCAGCGGATACAGAACATATCAGGATCAGGTAGATATATATGACGGGTATGTTCAGTCAAACGGCGAGGAATATGCAAAGGCTTATGTTGCAAACCCCGGTTACAGTGAACACCAGACAGGACTTGCCTGCGACCTCACCTTCTATACCTCAGAGGGATATTCAGTACCGATTCCCGACTATGAATATGGTTCATGGATACCCGAAAACTGTATGTATGACGGATTTGTAAGACGTTATCCTGAGGACAAGGTAGAGATAACTGGAATAAGCTATGAAGCATGGCATTTCAGATATGTCGGTATTCCTCACGCATATGCGATGACTACACTGAACCATTGCCTTGAAGAATATCTTAATTACCTCAAGGAATATACCACAGACACAAAAATGCTCCACATAAAGGACGACATGAGCCTTGAAAATATCGAGGTTGCATCACTTTCGGAGAATGCAGTGAGCGGTGGCTGGCTTGTTTACTATGTTCCTGCCTCTTCCGAAGATTCAACGGATATTCCCATGCTTAACGGATACTCCGATATCGAGATATCAGGAAACAACTATGACGGCTATATAGTCACAGTAACACTCAACTGATAGTTTTTTCAAAAATGACTTTCATTATTCAACCAACATTTCATGCTTTATCAAATTTCCATCACATTGAAAGAATATAATATAAGCACAGCAAAGGAAAAGCTAAAAAATAAATTTGATATAAATAATAGTATTGAAGAAAGGTGAATGTTATGAAAGAATTTGAAATGAACAACAACGAGATGAACAATGAGAATATCAACAATTCTCAGAATGAACAGAACAATCAGGACGCTCAGAACAACGAATCTGTAAATAACGAACCCACTGTTCAGGTTAATAATAATGCAAACACAAACGATGCTCCGACAGTAAACAACAGTGCAAGCTCGGTTCCGGAAAACCATCGTGTTGAAACTCCCTATTCAAACAATCCTTATTTTAACGGATTCAGCCAGAATAATCAGAACAACAACCAGAGCAATGCACAGAACAACCAGTACAGAGGAAACTACGAACCTCAGCACGGATATGACCCGAACAACAGAGGATATTCACAGTACAATCCGAACGGCGGTTACAATCAGAATCATACCTATAACGCTCCTCATCAGGCTCAGGGACAGATATCATATTCACCGGCAAAGCCTAAGAAAGAGAAGAAGTCAAAGCCCGTTACAAGAGGTGCATTGGCAGCAGTAGTTGCAATAACAGTTCTTCTTTCAGGTGGAGTAGGTTATGGCAGTGCAATGCTTGCAAATCGCAATAATGATGCGAACACAAATCAGGTTCAGGTTGAAGAAAATAAGCCCACGTCTTCTACCTCTGCTCAGACAAACGCAGGCGGAAATGTAGTAATATACAGAAATGTTGACGAGGTTCTCACTTCCACAGGTGACAACGGAAACTACACTACTGCTCAGGTTGCGGCTATGGTAAAGGATTCGGTTGTTGAGATAAACACGGAATTTACTTCAACCACAAGAGGTTGGTATAACTACGTTCAGACTGGTGCAGGTTCAGGTGTTATCATCTCGACTGACGGTTATATTATTACAAACGCTCACGTTATCACAAACGAGGATACAGGAGCGGTTGCAGACAGCATAACAGTAAGACTTACAAATAGTGACGAATATCCCGCATCCGTTATAGGATATGACTCAGAATCCGATATCGCAATAATCAAGGTTGAAGCTGAGGGTCTTACTGCTGCTCAGTGTGGCGACAGTGACAATCTTGCAGTCGGTGAAGAACTTATCATCGTCGGAAATCCTCTCGGTGAGCTTGGCGGTACTGTAACAAACGGTATCGTAAGTGCTACCGAACGTGAAATTGACGTAAACGGCGTTAAGATGAATCTTATCCAGACCAATGCTGCCGTAAACCCCGGTAACTCAGGTGGTGGTATGTTCAATATGAATGGTCAGCTTGTCGGTGTTGTAAATGCAAAGTCAAGCGGTACGGGTATTGAAGGTCTTGGATTTGCAATTCCTGTAAATGAAGCTCTCAATGTTGCAGAACAGCTTCTTGAATACGGCTATGTACGTGGCAAGACTATGATAGGTGTTACATTCTCAGAGGTAAGCTCAAACAGCTTCTATTTCTACTATAATATCAAAGCCGGTGTATATGTTGACAGCCTTACAGAGGGCTATAATGATGATGTTCTCAAGCCCGGTGACAGAGTAGTAGCGGTAAACGGCAACACTATTTCCACATACGCTGAGATAAAGTCAATCGTAACAAGTTCCTCCGTAGGTGATAAGCTGAAATTCCAGGTTGAGCGTAACGGTAAGCTCATGGAAGTTGAAGTAGAATGCTTTGAAAAGGTTCCCGAAACTGAAAACAATATTGAGTTCAGTGAAAGCGAGCCTTCCGAAACTCAGCCGACAAGTTCAAACGGCTTCGGTGGCTTCTTCGGAAACTGATAAATAAATTAAACTGATTGCATGGGGGATACTGAATAAGTACCCCTTTCATGCGTAATGATGACAGTGGTGATTGAGGTGAATATATGTATAAGATTCTGGTAGTTGATGATGAGGAAATGATAAGACGGCTTATATCAAAGTATGCCGTTTTCGAGGGACACACTGTTACGGAAGCAGGAGACGGAATGGAAGCAGTGAGACTTTGCCGTGATGGTGACTTTGACATTATGATAATAGATATCATGATGCCTGAGCTTGACGGATTTTCAGCTTGCCGTGAGATAAGAAAGTTTTCTAATATTCCGATAATAATGCTCTCTGCACGTGGAGAAGAATACGATAAGATAAACGGGTTTGAACTTGGTATAGATGACTATGTGGTAAAGCCGTTTTCACCGAAAGAGCTTATGCTGAGAGTTGATGCGGTGATGAAACGTACTTCCGGACGACTTGAACAGAAGGCAGCTCCCGAACCTAAAAATGAGGTAGTTGAGTTTGATAACGGTGGACTTCGTGCTGACCTTACCGCAAGAATTGTTTACGTAGGCGGAGAACGTGTCGATATGACTCCGAAAGAGTACGATCTGTTCTTCTATATGATAAAAAATAAGAATATAGCTCTGACAAGAGACAGACTTATCAGCGAGGTATGGGGATATGACTATTTCGGAGACGACAGAACTCTCGATACCCATATCAAGCTGCTCAGAAAAAGCCTTCGTCAATATGCCGACTACATCGTAACACTGAGGGGAGTTGGATATCGTTTTGATCCTGAAAGGAAATAAATCAAACGAAAGACAGACGAGCATGAGGTTAAAGCTGCTGATAGCGTTTCTCGTGTTCGGAGCAATAGTACTTGCCGTTCTGTGGTTCTTCCAGACCGTACTTCTTGGTGATGTTTATCGTTCTTTAAAGCTGCGTGATATGGAAAAGTGTGCTAACGAAATTACAACAGCAGTAATGAATGATACAAGCAGTGATTATACCGAACTTGACAACGCAGCAGGACTTGCTTCATCAAAAAGCGGAATATGTATTTCCGTATATGAAATATCGTCAAGGGGCGGCATGAAAACCGGCAGACGGGTTATATCACAGCACATGAACTCGTTCTGCTTTATCCACAATATCGGAAGTTCACAGCTTTTGAATGACCTGTATCAGAAAGCAGCGGCGGCAGGTGGTCAGGTCACCGATGAAGTTTCTCTTGGAAATTTGTTTTCACTTGAGGCGGACAATGCAAGTGCAAACGTGATACTTGCCAAAATAATAGATAAAAACGATGGTCGTGAGCTTCTCATGCTGTTCAATACGGAACTTATTCCGCTTGATTCTACTGTTACCACGATACGTATTGAGCTTATCTATATCAGCATAATTCTTGTAGTGCTTGCCGTGTTCCTATCATTGTTTATCTCAAGCCGTATCTCAAAACCAATGCGTGAGATGAGTGAAGAGGCATCAAAATTAGCTCTTGGAGACTATAATGTAAACTTCGATGGCGGTAACTGCACGGAGACGATTAATCTTTCTGCTGCACTTAACAAAGCCGCCTATGAATTATCCAGACTTGATAAAATGCAAAAGGATCTCATAGCCAATGTTTCGCACGACTTGAGAACCCCTCTTACGATGATAGCAGGATATACCGAAGCTATGCGTGACCTTCCCGGAGAAGCAACTCCTGAAAATATGCAGATAGTCATTGATGAGACAAATAGATTAACTACGCTTGTCAATGATATGCTTGAGGTCAGCAGATATCAGAACGGTACACAGAGACTGAATATCACAAGATTCAACTTTACCGATGTGGTTCGCACTACTATTGAACGATATGCAAAGCTGCGTGAAAGGGATGGCTATGACATTACGTTTGAGAGTGAGTATGATGTGTTCGTTGAAGCTGATGAACAGAGAATACTTCAGGTAATATACAACCTCATCGGAAACGCTGTAAACTATGCAGGTGAGGATAAGGTTGTTATAATAAAGCAGACCGTTGAACAGGATGAAGTCATGCTTGAGGTAATAGACCACGGTATCGGAATTGCCGAGGATCAGCTGCCTATGGTATGGGAGAGATACTACAAAGTAAACGACTTCCATAAGCGTGCAAACATTGGAACAGGTCTCGGACTATCAATCGTAAAGAACATACTTCTCTTGCACGGTGCAAAATTCGGTGTAAAAAGCAAGGTAGGAGAGGGAAGTATATTCTGGTTCAAACTCAAAATGGTCGATAACTCCGAAAATCAATAAAAAAACAGGGTTTGTGGAACAATCCATAAGCCCTGTTTTATATTATGTAGATTTAATTATTCCTCTTCAACCTTTGCTTCAGCGATAATCTTCTGAGCAACGGAGGCGGGAACTTCTTCGTAACGGTCTACTGTGAACTCGAATGAACCACGACCCTGAGACATAGCACGGAGAGAGATAGTATAGTCGGTCATTTCGCCCTTAGGAGCATCAGCTTCAACAACGGTGTAACCGCTCTTCTTTTCGTGAGGATTCATACCAAGCACACGACCACGTCTCTTGTTAACATCACCGATAACATCACCAACGAGTGCATCGGGAACAGTTACCTTGAGAGATCCGATAGGTTCGAGAAGAATGGGTTTAGCCTTCGGGAGACCTTCCTTATAAGCAAGACGAGCAGCGAGCTTGAAGGAGATTTCATTGGAGTCTACCGGGTGGTAGGAACCATCGTAAAGGTCAGCTGCGAGATTTACAACGGGATATCCTGCAAGAACACCCTTAGTCATAGCTTCGAGAAGTCCCTTTTCAACTGCGGGATAGAAGTTCTTCGGTACTGTACCGCCGACAACGGACTGAGTGAATGTAAGTCCTTCAGCATCACCGTGTGAGAATCTCATCTTAACGTGACCGTACTGACCGGAACCACCGGACTGTTTCTTGTGCTTTCCTTCAACATCGGATGTACCCTTGATGGTTTCACGGTAAGCAATTTTCGGAGTTTCGAGGATAACTGTTGTACCGTAACGTGATTTCATTCTTGCAACGAGAACGTCAAGCTGCATATCGCCGAGACCGGAAATTGTCATCTGCTTTGTTTCAGCATTGTTTTCGTATGCGAGAGTCTTGTCTTCTTCAAGGAGACGTGCGATACCTGTGGAAATCTTATCTTCATCACCCTTAGCGGCAGGAGTAATTGCCATTGTGTAGTAAGGATGCGGGAAATCTATCTTTCTGTATTCAATATCAGAAGAAACTGTAAGTGTATCGTTTGTGTTTGTTCCTGCGAGCTTTGCTATCATACCGATATCACCGCAGCAGAGGGATGTAACTTCGGTCTGCTTTTTACCGCAGATGGTGTAAATGTGAGACATCTTTTCGGTAGCACCGTTTGTTACGTTCTTAAGAGTAAGGTCGTTTGTAAGATTACCGTTCATTACTTTGAAGAATGTCATCTTACCTACGAACGGGTCGGCGATAGTTTTGAATACGAATATTGAGCATTCACCGTCGACTTCGATAGGCTGATCCTTGAGGGAGTCGCCGTCGATAACCTGTTCATTGCCCTTAGCAGTAGGACGGGGGAAGGAGGCATCGATAGTATCAAGAAGGAATGTTACACCCCAGAGGTTTGTAGCACAGCCTGAGAATACGGGAACGATACTACCATCAATAATACCTTCGTGGAGAGCTTCAATAGCTTCATCCTTTGTGATTTCTTCGCCTTCAAAGAATTTGTCGAGAAGTTCTTCGCTTGTCTGAGCAACAGCTTCGTTAAGAGTTTCGGTATAAACCTCAGCAACTTCCTTATCTTCTTCTGTGAAAGGAGTAGCGGTTCTCTTACCCTTGTCGTCGAACGTGTATGCTTCACGTGAGATGAGGTTGAGGAACTTTACGTTTTTGCCGTTCTTTACGGGAACGAGAAGAGGACAAACAGCCGCACCGAACTTATCGTGAAGTTCATTGAATACCTTTTCAAAGTCAGCTTCGGGGTCGTCGCACTTGTTTACAAAGAAGCATCTGGGAAGTCCCGCTTCTGTTGCCTTATCCCATGCAAGTTCCGCACCTACTTCAACACCTGCTTTTCCGTCAAGAGCGATTACAGCAGCGTCTGCAACACGAACAGCAGCATCTGCTTCGCCTGAGAAATCGAAGAATCCGGGGGTGTCAATAAAGTTGATTTTTGAAGTCTGCCACATTACTGGAGCGAGAGAAAGTGTAAGCGAAAATCCGCGTTTGATCTCTTCAGGATCGTAGTCACAGACTGTGTTTCCCGACGTGGTCTTACCGAGTCTGTCAGTTGCCTTTGAAAGATACAATGCCGCTTCTGCTATGGAAGTTTTGCCTGATCCGCCGTGTCCGAGCAGAACGACATTACGAATGTTTTTTGTTGTGATCTCTGCCATGATTGTGTCTCCTTATATGTGATGGAAAAATATATTCAACATTAAAATGTTCAAAAGTCAATTGGGTGAGATGAATTATACTGTCGGAATTAACAAACTCACCTTTTCCATTATACAACAAAAAATCTGAGAATGCAATAGGCTTTTGAGAAGAAAATGGGTACGTGGATGTAATTTATTTGACCTTGTTTTTGTGCTATTTGACGAAAAAACGTCTGTCGTACTAAGATAATTGCGAGAATTGCATATCTTAATATCGACAGATGTAGTGTATAAAAACTTATTTTACGAGTGCTTCTTCTATCTCACATATGTACATTTTGTGAAAATCATGTTCGGGATAGCATGATATGGGAAGTGCATCGGTCATGTCTGATTCTGAGATGAAACCGGCGTAGAGCTTCTTTGTTTTAAGCACCAGCTTTGCTTCACTGAACCATACCGCACGACCGCTTTCATTTGTGTCGCATACGGGAGTGATGGAGCATTCTTTTGCTTTGTCATAGTCACGACCGCTGTTTCGACCGCAGAACGCAAGAGCATCTCTGTATTTTTCATCGAAGAATGACAGCGTTATACGTGAATTTCTTTCGGTGAAGTCAAAGGTGTGTCGCTGAGGACGTACAAAAACGAATGCAACGGGACGATTCCAGAGAAATCCCATTCCGCCCCAGCTTGCAGTCATAGTGTTGTAGTCATTACCGCAGATAAGCTCACCGTTTTCGTCAGCTGCGGTAACTAGCATCCAGTCCTTGCCTATCAGCTTTATTGTGTTTTCCGTAATGTCTGCGGGAGCTATCTGTTTGAATCCGTTCATAAATTATCTCCGTTTCAGAAATTCTGACCGTTCCAACCCCATTTATCGTATTCGCTATACTTGATGTACACACGGTCGGCAGGAAGTCCGCATTCACTTTCTATGAGCTTGCAGGTTTCTGCTGTCATTTTGTCGTAGCCTGCTTTTTCCTGCTTACCGAAGATGGCAACATCAATCATCATGCACTTGTCCTCGGTACCACCGAAATACATCTCTGAAAGACGTGCAAAACGTATCATAAGCCAGTTTTCGGTTTTTCCGGGGAATGAGGAAGCGAGAACATCGGCAATTTTACTCTTGAGTATGTCTTCTTTTTCGTGTGTAAGTGGCATATTGGTTTTAAATTCGATATAAGGCATAGTGTGAATCCTTTCTCTTTATTAATATGAAAATTTATTTGATTTTATGATAGCAAAAATATTTTACCTTGTCAAGAACATACTGTTAAAATGATATTGACAATCAAATTGCGGTATGCTATAATGTACAGGTGAAAATGAAAATTATTATCAAATTGAGGTTGGAATGGGCAAATACAAAACCAGACAAAGGGATGAGATACTGAATTATTTCAGGGACAACTCTGGAAAATGTCTCAGTGCGAGGGATGTATGCGGTGGTGTGAGCTGTGGAGAAGCAACGGTTTTTCGTGCTCTGGCTTCACTGACTGAAGAAGGACTTCTTAAAAGATTTAATGGTGACTCCGGACGAGGCGAATGTGCGTTTTACCAGCTCAGCTCATGTGAAGAAGAGCATATACACTTAAAGTGCAGTAAATGCGGAACACTTATACACATGGACTGCGGTTTTGTCAGAAATATTGAAGAGCATTTCAGAAAGGAACACGGATTCGTACTTGACTGCCGAAAAACTGTTATATATGGCTTATGCTCGAAATGTGCCGAAAACGGAGAGGATAAGGAATAATGATAAATTTTAAAAAGGTTGTGTCGGTTGTGCTTGTAGCAGTTCTCGGAGCAGTTTTTATGACTTCGTGCAGTGGCAGCGTAAAAGAAGATGACGGCAGACTCAGCGTAGTTGCAACCAACTTTGCACTATATGACTTTGCAAAAAACGTATGCGGAGATGAAGTCAATGTGACGATGTTGCTTCCGCTGGGCACAGAATCACATGATTTTGAAGCTACACTCGGCGATATAGATAAAATTGCATCGGCAGATTTGTTTATTCATACAGGCGGTGAGAGTGAGGACTGGGTAGACGATGTTTTTGTAACTCTCGACGATATGGGTATAACAGTAAACAGTATCTGTGCCATAGACGAGGTTGAGACATACACGGAAGAGATCGTTGACGGTATGCAGAACGAACATGACTATGAGGACGAACATGAGCATGAAGATGCAGAGACCGACGAACACGTGTGGACATCAATTCCTAATGCAGTCGTTATGATTGAAAAAATATGCGAGGCTGTATCGGAGCTGGAGCCTTCACTATCCGAAAAAATAAACGTAAATGCGGCGGAATATATAGAAGAGCTTAACGAAATAGACACGGAAATCGAGAAAACGGTGCAGTCGTCCGCAAGAAATGTGCTGGTGTTCGCTGACAGATTCCCGTTTAGGTATTTTACCGAGAGATATTCCCTTGATTATTATGCAGCATTTTCGGGATGTACCTCCAATACCGAACCCACTCTTGCAACTGTGAATTTTCTCATAGAAAAAGTCAGAAAGGAAAAAATACCTGCTGTGCTTGCTATTGAGTTTTCAGATAAAAAGTGTGCGGAAGCGGTTGCAGGTGAATGCGGATGCGATATACTGGAGCTTCACTCCGCACATAATGTAACACGTGAAGATTTTGAGAGCGGAGTTACCTATGCTGACCTTATGAGACGTAATTTTGAGGTTCTGCGTGTCGTGCTTAACTGAGGAAAATAAACATGAGTAACATAATTGAAGCAAAAAATTTGACCCTTGCATATGACGGATATACCGCAGCGGAGGGTGTCAGCTTTGTTCTGAAAAGCGGTGCATATCTATGTGTAGTCGGTGAGAATGGTTCGGGAAAAAGTACACTTCTGCGTGCTGTAACAGGTGAGATAAAGCCTGCGAAGGGTGAACTTGTTATAGATAGGGAAGTTAAGCGTGAGGGTATAGGCTATCTTTCGCAGCAGTCTAAGATTCAGCGTGATTTTCCTGCGACTGTACGTGAAGTGGTACTGTCGGGCTGTGTAAATAATGACAGATTCGGTTTTCTCTGGAACGAAAAATCAAAAAAGCGTGCTGCCGATGCAATGGATATGCTTAACCTTACCTCACTTGAGAAAAAATGCTTTGGTGAGCTGTCGGGAGGTCAGAAACAGCGTACACTGCTTGCAAGAGCTATTTGCGTTTCCGATAAATTGCTGCTTCTTGATGAGCCGGTAACAGGACTTGACCCTGAGGCGGCACATGAGATGTATGCGGCTATAAGAAAAATTAACCGTGAGCTTGGATGTGCGGTAATGATGGTCACACATGATATAGACTGTGCTGTACGTGAGGCTGACCATATGCTGTCTATGTGCCGTGGTCATTGTTTCTTCGGCGGAATCGAGGACTATATTAAACATGAAAAGCGTGATGAGGAGATACATATGCACGATGAAGAGATGTTCCATCACCATAAGGAGGGCTGAATATGACGCTTGCTGAACTTTTTGCTACGGAATTTCTTAGAACTGTCGTGTTGAGAGCGTTGGTAGTTGGACTTCTTGTGTCGCTATGTTCGTCAATGCTCGGTGTAAGTCTCGTTCTCAAAAGATATTCCATGATAGGTGACGGACTTTCACACGTTGGCTTTTTCGCACTTGCCGTAGCTTCGGTTGCGGGAGTTGGTGCAACTTATTCAATGGAAGTTTCGGTTCCGATTGTAATTCTTGCTGCGGTACTGATACTCAGACTGTCTCACAGTGACGGCAAGCTGAACGGTGATGCTGCCTGTGCGGTAGTATCTACGGGAGCTGTTGCGGTGGGTACGCTTATGTACAATTTTACAGGTGGAAGAAGTGGTGATGTTTGTAATTCACTGTTCGGTTCTTCTTCCGTTATCACTATTTCGAGAAAAGATATGGTGATATCGGTCGTTCTTTCTTGCCTTGTACTTATGTGGTTCCTTGTTTTTACAAAGAATATATTTTCTGTTACCTTTGATGAGACTTTTGCACGTGCCGCAGGAGTAAAAACAGGATTTTTTAACCTTTCTCTTGCGATACTTACGGGTATAACTATTGTTGTAGGTATGAAAATGATGGGTTCTATCATGATATCGGCACTCATAGTTTTTCCGGCACTGACCGCAATGCAGCTTACAAAGAGTTTTAAGCTGACCGTGATTCTTTCCGCAACGATATCAATAGTTTGCTTTACTATCGGATTTTTTGCTGCTTGCTGTCTCTCACTTCAGACTGGAGCTGCGGTAGTTACAGTCGAGCTTGCTGCATTTGTGCTGTCATGTCTCGCAGTCAATCTCAAACGTGTCATGTACAGAGCAAGAAAAAAGTCCGAATAAATGGAACTTTACCGTGGTGTAGTGCGTCAAAGAAATACAAAACAAACATACAGAGGACATTTATGGTAAAAATAATACTTCTTACATTGCTTTGTCTCCTGACGTTCATCTCATGCAAGGAAAACTCATATAAAATTTCGCTTGGTGAAAGCGATAGTGTATATTCATGGCAGTCAGAGGACGGAAAGATGGAGCATACCGCATCGGTTGAACTTTACGAGGGTGGAAAGTTCACGATGGGATTTTCGCCGATATCAAGCTATATAGGCTTCGGTGACTATACTATAACCAATGATAAGCTCATACTTGAAACGGATGACGGTGACTACACCTACACATTCGACATAAGCGATGAGGGACTAGTCTTTGATAGTGGAAATTCATCTGAGTTTACCTGGTTTGCAGGATTTGAGGATGGAGCGGTTTTTACAAAGATAGAAACACTGAATAAATAAAAAAAGAGGGTCAACACATTTATGTGAAGATCCTCTTTTGATTTTTGAGATTTAATTATTTGTCGAGCTGATAGAAGCCGTGATTCTTTTCGGATCTCTGAGTCCACATACCACGAGTGAAGTCGGGGATATCTACGGGAGCACCGTTGTTCTGGATGGATATTTCGGAAAGGGGCGTGATAGCCATCCATGCTGCTGTGTCGTATGTATCGATCGGGTATACATCGCCTGTGCTGAGTGCTTCAAAGAATGCATCGAATACAAGCCAGTCCATACCGCCGTGACCGCCCTTTACGCCTTCTTCTTCAAACTTACGCCATACAGGATGCTCGTGTTCTGCACGGTAATCTTTGATGTTTCCGTAGAAGGAGTGATCCCATTCCGGGAATGTTCCGTCGTCAAAGTATACAGCGTCGCAGTTTTCGCTGAAGAATCCGTTTGTACCACGTACTGTGAAGTCTCTGGAGTAGTTACGGGGGAGAGTTGTGTCGAGTGTGAGAGTGATAAGCTCGCCGTTGGCACACTTGATGTTTGTCTTAACGATATCGCCCTGAGCAAAACGTGTTGTCTTGAGTTCGGGATTTACCTTTTCGTTCTTGTTAGCATAGTCGTTGAGACCAAACGCACCTGAAGAAACGGAGGTAAGGGATACCATACGGTTACCACGGTTGATGTCGAGAATCTTAGCTATCGGGCCAAGCTCATGTGTGGGGTAGTTTTCGCAGTTACGGCTCTTGTAGTTGCGGAGTCTGTAGTGTCTGTATTCTTCACCGAAAGCAACTTCGCTTCTGAGGTCGTGTCTGTAACCGCCTTCACAGTGTACGATTTTTCCGAAGAGACCTTCACGAACCATCTTCATAACCATCATTTCGTTTCTGTCGTAGCAGCAGTTTTCGAGCATCATGCAATGGATACCGGTTTTTTCGTAGGTATCAACGAGCTTCCAGCAGTCATCAATTGAATAAGCACCGCCAACCTCAATACCAACCTGCTTTCCATGCTCCATAGCATATACAGCTGCGGGAATGTGGTTTTCCCATGCGGAGAATACGAATACAACATCAACGTCATCTCTGTCTATGAGTTCCTTGTAGTCAGTAGTTCCGTAAACATCCCAGCCCTTCTTTTCTTTGCAGAATTTCTGAGCTCTTTCGATTCTGTCTTCGTAGACATCGCAAACCGCTGTAACAACAGTGTCGTCTCTTTCTGTAAGGATTCCGTAAACGTGACCATAGCCTCTGTTGCCGAGACCGATTACGCCAACTCTGTATTGTTCTGCCATATCAAATGCTCCTTTTTAATCGTAAATGTTTACATGATGAGAAAATTATGGTTGCGTTTTATGGTATAATCCGACATCATGTATTACTAATGATATTATAGCATATAAATCCGTCAAGTCAACCGTCATAATCGTTTTTTTACACAATTTTTTTGAATTATACTGACTTTTTCAGTCTTGTGAATACGAACTTTGCGAAAACAGAAAGTCCTGCAAAAATTAATATATAACCGAAAAAAGTACGTAATGCTCCCTCATCAAAGCATTCTCGCAGTGTTGTTCCGAGAAACGCACCGGGGATTGAAAGTGCGGTACAGAGCAGAATCAGTTTGAGTGGCGGAAGTGTGTGCTTTTTTATTTGATATACGGCAGAGGTCAATGCAGATATTATGAACAGCACAAGATTTGTTGCTTGTGAGACGTTTTGTGTATATCCGAGGTATAGCGTCATGTAAACCACAACAAGCCCGCCGCCTCCGACTCCGCAACCAACAACTGCCGAAAGTATTGCTACAATTACAGTTTGAAATAGCATAATCTTCTCCTTTTCAGTTAGAACGAAGTATCATGTTTACACCCGAATATATAGTTATGGCGGCAAATATTATCGAAAGCATATTCACACTGATTTTGCTTTTCACTACCGCACCGATATATCCTCCGAGTGCAGCAGGAATAAGCATTGACATGACGAATTCAGTATCCACGCTGCCTTTTTTGTACAGCATAAGTGAAATTATTGACAGCGGTATTACAGAGGACATGGCAAGAGCGTATCTGTCACATTCCGATTTGCTGAATTTGCCGATTAGTGTTGATGATAGCATTATGAATATTCCGCAGCCCGTTCCGATGAGTCCGTTTACTATTCCGCCTGAGAAACATAGTACGGCAACCGAACAAAAAAGCAAAACCTCACGACGGGACGTTTTTACTTCCATAAAAATATGCCTCCGAGAGATAGTTTTATAATATTATCGCAGTATTCGTTCAAAATTATCCTTGTAATTTTTTTCATGACATGATAAAATATATATTGGATTTATATCGCTATTTATAAATATCATTCTTTCCGAAAGGAGTTAAAATGGCTCAGACTAAAAAAAAGACCACTGCATCACGCCAGTCCGCTTCAAAAAAGACAAGCTCGAAAAAACAGTCCAAAAAGACAGAAACGGTAAAGCGTGAGAAAAACAACGTCCTGATACAGGTGGCACCGTATATTTTAGCGGTAATTGCAATATTTCTTGCTGTGTGCATCGTCATAGGAGAAGGAACACTTGGCGGTGGTCTCAAGGATATCTTTACGGGACTGTTTTCGGGGGCGGCATATGCTGTACCGATATTTCTGCTTATCAGAGCATATCTCTGGAAGCGTGATGTTGAAGCAGGACAGCTTTACGGAAGAAACTGTTGTACGGTCATCGTTTTCGTATGCCTGACAATGCTTTTGCATTTAGTGGGCGGAGGTATGGATGAACTGAGCTTGAAAATTCACTATTCTTCGGGAAAAAATCTTGTCGGCGGTGGTGCTGTCGGTGGCATACTCGGTGAGCTTTTCTTCATGGGCTTCGGAAAAGTATGCTCAATCATAATTATCACAGCACTTATGGTAATGCTGACCTTGTATGTTTTCGGTGTAACTCCAAAGGGAATATATATCTGGATAGCATACCACATAAAATTCGCAGGTGAAAAAAGAGCGGAGAGGGCAGAAAAACGTAAGAATGCCCCGCCCAGCAAGCAGCAGATAAAAGAGGAAGAATACCTTGAGTACCTTAAAGAAAAGAAACGCCGTGAAAAGGAAGCAAGAGAAGCAGAAGAGGAAGAAGTCAGAGCTGCCGCTGTACGTAAGAGAAACGTAACTCAGCCTGCGACAGTGTACAAAGTAAAAAGACGTAGACTTACAGAAATTGATATACCTGTTGATGACGTAACCGTTCCCGAAATTTCCGAGGAGACACATGAAAGCACAAGCAGTATGGTTGATGAGCTTGCAAACGATGATTTCATGTACGATGACAACTCCGACGTGGTTGACGAGAAGATATTTGATGAGGTCATGCGTAGAACCCGTGAGCGTATCGAAAAGGGAAAACGCACAGACGATATAAGAGATACGGTAGCTACCGCAAATGTATCGAAACACTCGGAAAATGTCGAAGCCGTAGCCATGAAACCTGCTGTAAAGCCATTGCCGACACCATCATATGATGTCGATGATGATTTTGTAACGTCAGACGAGGTCGCAGAGGAAAGTATAGAAGCCGGTGATGTTCTTGACGCTGTTGAGATAGCGGCATTGAGCATACATGACAGAATAAAGAATGACGATGACTTTGAAACCGATACTGTAAAGCTGGCAATGGCAGTAAACGACGAGGATGATGACGATGAGCTTCCGTTTGATATGGAGGATGATATTTTTAATGAGGATTCAACATCGCAGATTCTTACGGGAAACGTAGAAGAGCTTATCAACAAGGTATCCGAGGCCCATTCTCAGGAAAGCCTTATGATTAAGCGTGAGTCAATGACTCAGAATGTAGTTCTTCCACGTGAAGAGAAGTCTATCACCCCGACTGCACCTGAATACAAGTTCCCGCCTATCGAGCTTCTTACAGAGGATGACGGTAAGGGTCAGGAAAACATCAAAGAAGAGCTTCAGGAAAAAGCGGTCAAGCTGGTGGAAACCCTGCGTTCGTTCAACGTAAAGGTAAAAATTGAAAACATCTCACGTGGACCCACAGTAACTAGATATGAGCTTACACCGGAACCCGGTACTAAGGTAAGCTCTATAAAGAACCTTGTTGATGATATAGCACTGAACCTTGCAACAGGTGGTGTTCGTATTGAAGCCCCGATACCGGGAAAAAGTGCTGTCGGTATTGAAGTTCCGAATAAAAAGCAAGCTACCGTACACCTCAGAACACTTATTGAAACGCCGAAATTTGCGGATGCAAAAAGTAAGCTCAATGTGTGCCTTGGGGAAGATGTAGCAGGAGAACCGGTATATCTTGATATCGCAAAAATGCCCCATTTACTTATCGCAGGTACAACAGGTTCAGGTAAATCTGTGTGCATAAACTCGATAATAATGAGTATTCTTTATAAAGCATCTCCGGAAGATGTAAAGCTCATGCTTATCGACCCGAAAAAGGTAGAGCTTAACATATACAACGGAATTCCACACCTGCTCGTTCACGTAATAAGTGAGACGAAAAAGGCTGTCGGTGCGTTGTCATGGGCTGTCGGCGAGATGGAAAGACGCTACGGACTTATCGAGGCGGTAGGTGTTCGTGAAATCAGCGGATACAATAAAGAAACCGCAAACGACCCCGATTACGAATATATGCCGAGAATCGTTATCATTATCGATGAGCTTGCCGATTTTATGATGACAGCTCCTGCTGATGTTGAGCAATCTATTTGTAGTCTCGCACAGAAAGCTAGAGCGGCATGTTTTTTCCTTATTCTTGGTAATCAGAGACCATC
>CAYTLG010000008.1:25680-29980 GCA_964438725.1 uncultured Ruminococcus sp.
GTACATACCTGCCGCTCTTGCTTTCTGTGCGAGACGACAAATCGAGCAATCGATTTGTCGTCTCGCACAGAAAGCAAGAGCGGCAGGTATGTACCTTATTCTTGGTACGCAGAGACCATCTACAAATGTAATTACAGGTCTTATCAAAGCGAATGTACCATCAAGAATTGCGTTTACCGTAACAAACCAGGTTGATTCACGAGTTATTCTTGACAGAGTTGGTGCGGAAAATCTTATCGGACGAGGTGATATGTTGTATGCACCGGTCGGAATGTTGAAGCCCAGCAGAGTTCAGGGTGCATTTGTATCCGAAACCGATGTAGAGGCAGTAGTTTCATACATCAAGAATATGAACACGGGATTTGATACATATTCCGAATCTGTTATAAATGAAATCGAGCGTGAGACGCAGAAGAAGGATATACCGGCAGAGGATGACAATGAAGACCCGATGTTCTCAGCCGCTGTTGAGCTTGCGATTGATTCAGGAAAGATATCGACCGCACTTATACAAAGAAAGCTCTCGCTTGGTTACGGACGTGCGGCAAAGCTCATAGACAGAATGGAAGAACTCAAATATGTTACACCACCGAACGGACAAAAGCCACGTGAGGTACTTATAACAAAACAACAATACATGGAAATGCGTCTCAATAAAGACATAGACTGAGGCAGGTATTAAAAATGGGAAAACTTATCGTACTTGAGGGACTTGACGGCTCCGGTAAAGGAACACAGACGGAGCTTCTTAAAGAATACCTTACAGAAAAAAACAAAAAGGTTCGTGTGATAGACTTCCCCGATTACAGTTCGGAGGGCTGCACACTTGTAAAAATGTATCTTGACGGAAAACTCGGTGATGACCCCGATGACACAAATGCTTATGCTGCATCTATGTTTTTTGCCGCAGACAGATACGTGAGCTACGTCAACTCATGGAAAAACGACTATGAGGACGATGACACCATAGTTATCGCAAACAGATATACAACAGCTAATGCATATCACCAGCTTTCAAAAATGCCACGTGATGACTGGGATTCATTCCTTGACTGGCTCTGGGATTTTGAATTTAAAAAGCTCGGTCTCCCGTCTCCCGATATGGTGCTTCTTCTCGATATGCCTGAATCGGTATCATCCGCTATGGTAAAGAAGAGAAACGGTGAGACAGGAAGAAAGCTCGATATTCATGAGACACACAAAAACTACCTGAAAAAGTGCCGTGAGGCTGCTTCATATGTGGCAGATAAGTGTGGCTGGTGCGTGATTCCATGTGCGGATGACAATGCCGATGAACCGTATTCACGTGAAACTATATCTGAAATGATTGCAAAAGCGGTTGACGGATACATGAATAACGCAAAATGACGGCAAAAAACAAGAATTTAATCTGATAATGTAAAAAAAGCGGCTCAATGTTTATGAATTGTTAACCGCTTTTTGCCGTTAAGATGATATAATAGATGTAATAGGAATTGCCGTAAAATTTTACCCAAGGAGGCATAATATGATAATCGAATTTCTGGCGGATGGCTTTGAGGAAATCGAAGCTCTTACGCCTGTGGATATCCTGAGACGTGCCGGATGTGAAGTGAAGTGCGTTTCAATAAACAAAACAAAAACTGTTACGGGAGCTCACGGTATTGTTGTGACTGCCGATATGACCGCTGATGAGATAGACGGACTTTCTCCTGAACTGGTGATACTTCCCGGAGGAATGCCCGGTGCGAAGAATCTTGACGAGAACAGCACCGTTGATACATTCATTTCACGTGCGAAAGAAAACAACGCATATATTGCCGCTATATGTGCCGCTCCGATGATACTCGGTAAAAGAGGACTTCTGCGTGGAAAGCGTGCGACCTGCTACCCCGGATTTGAAGAATATCTTGAGGGAGCTGTCGTTACAGGTGGCAGAGTAGAAACTGACGGACGTATCATTACATCATGCGGAATGGGTGCGGCACTTGAATTTTCACTTGAACTTTGCAGACTTATCAAAGGAGAAGACGCAGCTGAAAAACTTAGCGTCGGTGTAATTGCAAAATGATAAAAAAACAGAAAGATGATATAAGAGAAGAATATAAGGCTCGCAGGTGTGAAATGTCACCCGAAGAAAAGTTCGCTCGTGATAATGCGATATGTCAGGCGGTCGAAAATCTCGTCAGCTTCAGATATGCTGAGTATGTGCTTCTCTATGCCGCACAGCCTGATGAGATAGACGTATCCCTTATAGCAGAATCAGCACTTAAAAAGGGCAAGAAGATATGCTTCCCCAGATGCGACAAGAAAACCCATACTATGAAATACCATATCGTTTCATCCCTTGATGAGCTTTATCCCGATGCTTACGGACTTTGCGAGCCGTCAGAGGATGCTCCGATATATGACGTGAAAAACGAAACAGCTGGAGCGGTATGCTTTGTTCCCGGACTTGTTTATGATAAAGCAGGCTACCGTCTCGGCTATGGAAAGGGATTCTACGACAGATATCTCTCTGAATTTTCAGGCTGCACAATCGGTGTCGTTTATTCCGATTACATCCTTCCCGAAGTACCCAGAGGAAGATTCGATGTCTCGGTGAATATCCTGCTTACCGAAAAGGGTGTCCGTGTCACAAAGGATAGCAAAAAGACACGTCCCGGAAAGGTCTGAAATTGAAGTCCGAGCCGATGAATGCTGAAAAAACGAAAAAGGAGTTCAAGTCTGCTGCATTTACACCGATACTGATAATGGCGGTGTTTGCGTTCATACTATGCTCCCGTTTTCTGTCGGAGGAAACTCTCGGTCTTAATGAAAATCCATATCTTGCGGTAGTCGTTATCCAGATGCTCACCTATGCACTTCCGTCGCTGTTCTATACAAGACTCAGAGGACGTGAATTCGGCGAAAGAACAAGACTGAGATTATTTGCTCCATCTTCAAGCCTTTACGTGCTTCATACATCTGTGTTTCTGCTCTGCGGAGTTGTTCTTATAAGCATTTTCATGTATTCCGCATTCCCAAATAGCTTTTCGGAAAGTGCGGTCACTACATATGCGGCATTTGCGATGAACGGCAGAATTTTTGATATCGTTTATCTTGTAATAGCATTTGCACTTCTTCCTGCTCTTACGGAAGAGTATCTTTTCAGGGGAATAGTTACAGCTGAATACGAAAAATACGGTGTCGGAGTTGCCGCTCTTATGAGTGCTGTTACCTTCGCTATGTCGCATTTTTCACTTGCACGTTTTCCTGTTTATCTTTTCTCAGGACTTGTGCTTGCAATGTGTATGTATACTACAAGGTCCGTTATAGCTTCGGCAATAGCACATACTTTGAATAATACATTTGTACTTATAGGCGAGAAATTCGTGTTCCGTATTGCGGACAAGCAGAACGTGAGTTTCGTTTTATTCCTTATCATTATAGGAGCTGCTATGATAGTTTCCGCTATGCTTATGTGTTATGAGGCTCAGGGGATATACAGAGGATACGCAGACGAAAATGTTCCCGCAGACTACGTTCCGAAAAAGAAAACCAACGCATTCAGAAGGATTGCGGAAGCATTTTTTACCCCGACATTTCTGATAGTCGTCATAATTTTTGTTGTGGCGTCTATGACCTGACATAATCACACAAAATGAGGTGATAACTACGGATTCAAACAAGAGAAATCAGAACCTTGGTGAGACACGGACTTTCAGTGTACAAAATCATTCAGCTGAGGGACTGAAGAACGACATAAATTCAAAAAACGAAAGCACTCTTGCTGAAAAGAACAGAGCTATTCCCGAAAGAGCCAGAGCAAATTCCTCGCAGAGCAGTAACGCTAACGCCAATGCTGTGAGAAGAACTGTATCTCAGGGAAACGGTGAGGTCAGACGAGTGAATAACTCCGCACAGTCTCAGAGACGTGTAGCTCAAAATACCACAAGAGCGACAAACTCTACCGCTACGGCACAGAATAGAACTCAGACACAGAGACCTGTTTCAAGACCACGACCGTCAACATCTTCGACAACGGATCCTGTCAGACGTACCGGGACTGCTCGTAATGCTCAACAGTCGGTACGACCGGAACAAAATGAAGTCAGAGCGGTTGCTGAAAGAAAAAAAGAAGTCGCAGTAAAGGCGGAGAATCAGACAGCACTTACCCCACGTACTGAGAAAAAGCCTGTCGTAAAAGCAGAAAAAGCTCCGACTGTTACAAAAACTCAGCCGACATACAACAATGCCAAAAAAGAAAGCCATTACGAAAGCAGTGATGAGGGCGGAAATACTGTTATCAGCATCGTAAAGGCGATAGTCTATATAATAT